>JAGLWJ010000114.1 GCA_023133475.1 Phycisphaerae bacterium
CACCCCAGAGGGCGTGAACGGTTACAACAACGGGAAGCAAAACAGCACCAACCGGTGCGGTGGGTTGCGCTCCGCTCCGCGAAGCTCCACCCGCCCTACAAAGCCGGCACAACCTCGTAGGCCTTGCCCTGCACAATGAACACGACTCGCTCGCCCAAAGCCATAAACTTCGCCACCAGCGGATGACGCTGGAGCAGGTCGAAATACTCGCGGCTGTAAGCCGTCACCTTGGTCGTTTCGTGGCTTTGGTCGTGGGCGCTGTCGATCCACTTCCCACTCGAGAAATAGAACGTGCGGTTGCCCACCCGTTTGATGGGAGGCAGCGAGAGTTGCCCGTTCTCCTGGTCTTCAAAGTAGTACTGATAGGCTGCACCGCCGACCTTGCCCGCCAGCGCCATCTTCTTATCACGGATGGAGACACGGTTGGCCTTGCGACCGCTGCCGGCAGACTGGGCCGCCGGGGCCGCCGCAAACCGCCGACGTGCCTCGGGGGCTCGGTTCATCTGGTCGGCGAAAACGTGACTTCTGCCTCCGCGCCGTACGATCTGTTCGCTCTCCTCAATAACCAGGTAGGCGGTGTAATCGGTGATGATTCCGTACTCCTTGGCCAACTCGATGATGGCTTGCTTGAGTTCCTCGTTTTCTCCGTGCAGGCGAATCTGGTCCGAGAGGAAGGCGACCTTGCGGATGGCCCACAACCGTGGAATGAAATCGTGCCGGGTTGCCACGCCGGGGAAGTTGGCTTCATAAACGAACTGATGTTTCCGCCCGTAGCGCGATCCGGTCAACTCGATCGCCTGGTGACCCGCCCCATCATATCGCCCGACGATGACCACCTCGCCGCCCGAGAACAAATCCGGCAGCGTTTGCGGGAAGACCTCCCGAACCCCGGCACCGCCCCAGGACAACTCCAGACCGCTGAGCACCGGATTGGCCACCTTCCGATAAAAGCTGGAGACCTTGACTTCGATGTCCTCCGAGTCGCTCACGTAGTTGCGGGCTCCGCGGTTCTCGGCAGCGAGGCGGTCCAGCAGCTTGGTGTTGACGTCGTTGCCGATACCGAACACGAACAGCCGCACGGTCTTGGAGTTGGCCTGTCGCACGTTGGATAGAATCGCATTGGGATCGGTGACGCCGATGGTCGGTTGCCCGTCGGTCAGCAGCACGATGATGTAAGGCTTCTCATCGCTGGGAGGTGAATCGGTTTTCATGGCTGCCAGAACCGCATCGTTCATGTTGGTGCCTCCGTTGGCTTGCAGCTCATCGACGGTTTTGCGGGTTTTGCGGACGGTCTCCTCATCGGCGCGGACCAGTTCGTCGTGGAACAACCGGGGCTCGTGCGAAAAGGTGATGACGTTGAAGCGGTCGCGCGGGTTAAGGTTGGCCAGGCAGAACTTCAGTGCCCGCTTGGCCTGGTCCATCTTCTCGCCCGCCATGCTCCCGGACACGTCCACCACGAAGCAGATGTCCTTGGGCAACACCTCGTCGGCATGGACCTTTGCTTTCGGTGCAATACGGGCCAGGAAGAAGCCGTCCTCACCCGGCTGGCGGTAGGTCAGCAGGCTCAGCCCGAACTCCTTTTTGCTCAGCGAGTAGTAAAGTATGAAGTCGTGGTCAGGCATCAGGTTGGCGGCTTCGAGGCTGGCTGATGCGTGCGAATCGGACGGGCGCAGCACCGCAGCGTCATGCGTGGGGCAAAAGACACTCTTGATCGGAATCCGGCTGTCGATCTCCACCAATAGCGAAAGCGATCCGATAGGCCCGGCTGAATGCTTGCCGGTGCCCAGGGGGAAGCGATATCGCACCAGCCCATCATCAATAGCCAGAGTCTGCGAATACATCAATTTGATGCGGGCTTCGCCGCCCGGTGGGATGGGGAAGATTCTGGCCTGGTACATCCGCGTGCCCAGGTACTCGAGCAAGGCGGGGTCGCGCAGTCTGGCTACGATGGATTCGTAGGTTTTCCGGGCCTGATCGCGGTCCAGCACCCGTCCGCTGACCTCCTTGCCGTTCATGAACATGCTGAATTTGCTGATGCTGATGTCGTCATCGAGCGGGAAGACATAGGTGCCCTCGATTGTTGCCTTGCTGGGGTTGAAAAAGACCTGATCGATGCGTGTGATCGCCACCGCATCGACGATCTCGGTGGCGACAGCCAGTTTTTTCACCGTCACCGGGGTTAGCGGACGCGGAGAAGGACGGCGTCGCATCTCCGGGATCGGAACCCGTTCATCGGGCACGATCATCCCCTGAGCCAACGTGGTAGCCGACCAGGCAGTGGACAGCACTATCCCAAAGATCATTACGGGTAGCCGTTTACGGTTCATCACGGTAAATCTCCATATTGAAACACTCGCACCATCGAAACCACAATCCTGAATCCAACGGAGTTTTGGACGCATGACCACGGTGGCGGTTCCCCGTAAAACCGGGTTGCAATACAGACTCTCCGCCCGGTCTTCGGACGCAACCCCAATCAGTACCGCGACCGTAAGGGAGCGGCCAATCCAAGTAAGGCCGCTCCCTTACGGTCGCGGTACTGATCAGATGGCCGCTTCTTTTACGCGATTCGCGAAGATTCTAGCGGTTAGTAGTATAAGTCACGGCGGAGACGTCTATTCAAGATAGCCGGCGCAGCTTGTCCTGAAGATCACGCGCCGGAGTATAACAGTATTCCCGACCGATCTTCTTGACATCCAGTAGGCCACGTTCCACTAAAATACGCAGGTCGATCCGCGCGGTTTCGTAAACCACGTTGTGGCTACGCTGGTGTGAAGCAATGCTGTAGTGGTGGTAGGGGTGCCGTAAGGCATGGCTGAGCAGCGCTCGCTGGCGGTGGTTGAAAGCGGCAATTCCACGCAATTGCCGTTCGATATCCAGGTACTGGTCTGTTTTGCGCTTGAGGTATTCGTGCAATTGCTCGATTGCCCGGTGGATGACGTCCAGGTGGTACAGCAGGAAGTACGTCAGGTCGTTGCCATCCGTTTCCGTATACAGAAACGCCCGCCCGTACTTGACAGGTGCCCTCAAGATGATTTCCGAAATGGAGATGAACTCGCACAGCCAATATCCGTGGTGCAGCATCGACCAATAAAAGAGGGCTCTGGCTGTTCTGCCGTTTCCGTCCACAAAGGGGTGGTCGTATGCAAGCCAGAAGTGTAGAACAATCGCGCGGATGACTGGGTGGACAAACTCACGCGGAATCTTCCCGTTTGCAAAATCGCACATTGCGGAAATACGTTTTGCAAGCTGGTCGGCTGGCGGAGGCAGATGGAACACGTTGCCCAGGTGGTCGCCTACGTCGATTCTCTCGTCCACTCGCCGGAACCGCCCTGCCGCGGAGGGATTATCGAGTGCCTCTTGCGTCACTAAACGGTGGATATTGAAGACCAACTCCTCACTAAGCCGCTCGCCCTTTAACTCCCCGATTCGCTGCATCGTGCGGAAGTTGTTGAGGATCATCTGTTCGCTGCGGTCTCGTGGGGGGCGCCCGACACGGATCATTTCCTTTGCCACCGGTCTCGTGGTGGCTGCACCCTCAAGCTGGCTGGAGGTGATGGCCTCCTCAATAAGTGAGCCAACCAGGTATTGGTCCTTTGTCTCCGGGTTGGTGATCGGCTCGGGCATTTGTATCCGCCCTGCCGCGTGTTGGTCAATAAAGTGCAACCTCTGGGGGATAGGGTCCGTCAGGACATATGCAAAGTTCCTTCCTTCGGTGTCCTTCAACGGCATTTGCTTTTGCTGTATGAGGCGGTGAAGCTTGATGCGACACCACCATTCCTGGTGAGACAAGTTATCAGGAGGCTGCAAATACCGCAGCTTATCCCAGTGCAAATACTTGGTTCTGCGGTCTTCACCACCGATAGTTGCCAGGACGGCGCTGGTGCGATCCGAAGCCTCCAGTTCTTGCAGAAGTTCTGCAAGGTTTGGCGGAATAGCAGGTTTTTTCACCGCAACACCTTCCAACAAAGGGTGTTACAAACTACTAAGGTGATACCAAATTGTACAGAATTAGTATAACCGCAGCTTATCCAAGCCGTCAATTACTAATTCTGTAGATTTTAGTATCAAATTAGTAGTTAGTTTTGGGCCACGTCAACCGAGAAGGGCAAAACGATGACGATGGAGTTGCGATGTGATATGATTAGAAGGGCTTGACAAGGATTTCAGCATTGAACGAGTCTGCGGGCAATTTTGAAGACAACGATCAGGATGGCGAATCGGCTCCGCGCAAGGAGCGGTTGCGTATTCGGCGGCGGGTTCGGGGGCGGCGTTTGGACAAATACCTGCGTGCTCGGTTCCCACGCATGTCGCGGACCATGCTCCAAAGGCTCATCAAAGAGGGCGATGTCACCGTCAACGGCCTGCCCACCAAAGCCAGTTACGAACCGGCTTCGGGCGACATCGTCGAGATGCTGGTCCCACCACCACCGCCAACCGACGTAATACCCGAAGACATCCCCCTGGACATCCTCTACGAAGACGACCACATCATCGCCATCAACAAGCAGGTGGGCATCATTTGTCATCCGGCGGGTCCGTGGCAGAGCGGCACCATCGCCAACGCCGTCGCCTTTCACGCAGCCACACTGAGTCACGGCGACGATCCATACCGTCCCGGCATTGTCCACCGCCTCGACAAGAACACCAGCGGCGTGATGCTCATCGCCAAGAACGACGAAGCCCACTGGCGCCTGTCGTTGCAGTTCGAGCGTCGGACCACCCAGAAAACCTACTTCGCCATCTGCGAGGGCATGCTCAGCCGCGACCAGGACATCATCGATCAGCCGCTGGGTGCCCATCCGATGATCAAAGACCGCTATATGAACCCAGGCCAACTACCGCGGGCCATGCTGTTCAAAGAGGCAATCACCCGCTACGAGGCGAAGGAGCGTTTCAAGGGTTTCACCGTGGTGCACCTGTCGCCCAAGACCGGCCGCACACATCAGCTTCGCGTGCACATGTCCGCCATAGGCCACCCGCTGATGGGCGACACATATTACGGTGGGCATCTCTTTAGCGAGAAAGACATCGCCGGAGAGAGGCTGGAGGAACCGGAGGAACCGTTGATCGGCATACAGGCATTACACGCGATGGCCATCGAGTTCGTGCACCCGATCCACGAAAAACCGATGCGTATCGAAGCCCCCATCCCGGAGAACCTATGTAGAATTGTGGACCTGCTCAGAACACATCGAAGTTACTGAACAACCTCGACATCTGAATATAAAAAATGAAAAATGGGGAGATTGGGAAACATTGTCGTTGTGTGCATATGCGAGCGTTTAGCGGCGACAAGTCCGCAGTGTTTAGCGGCGACCCGAAGGGGAGCGTGGAGCGCGAAAAACTGCGAAAACGGCGTAATTACAGATGTAGGGCGGGTTCCACCCGCCGCGCCATGCCAAGAAGGCGGGTAGAACCCGCCCTACGGGTCAGGATGCGTCAAACTCCCCCTGGAAGACCGCGAAATCCTCCAGGTCCACATCCCCATCGGCGTCGAGATCGAAGCAGCAGCAGTGATCCGGAGGCCCCACCGGATACGCCGGCTCCGGTGTCGATTCCGGCGGTCCGGTAAGACAGGCGGCGAAGCTCGAAAAGTCCTCCAGGTCGATGACCCCGTCAGCGTTCCCGTCGCCCGGCTGCGCAACAACGATGTGAGCCGGACCATGCAAATCGGGCAACACCTCGACACTGTCGGGATACCTGGTTAGTTTATTCAGCTCGGAGGTCCGGAAATCAACCTCAGCCACTCCATCCGCCTGGGCCACGAAGTTGAACCGGGCAACCACGGCGTCCTCGTCCGTCCCGCTGGCAAAGAACCCCAGCGCATAGGTGATGTTTCCTCCATCTACCACCTCCGTTAGAGGCCACGCCGCATCCCAAGGCGAACCCACACCGTCACCCGGTATGATGTTCTCAAAAGACCAAAGCTCATTGTTGAACTCAAGGAATACCTGCACCCCGTTGACTGGCTGGCGCAGGTCGGAAACTGTCAGAAGGATGGTTATAGCATCGCCCGCCTGAACGGAACACGAACGCTGGACCGGCTCTAAAGTCAGGTCGTTCTCCGCCCACGAGGCGGGAGCCACAACAGAGCTAAACAAGCCCACCAAAATCAACCGCTGCCGAATCGCAAGACTGTGCATCACTTTCCCCACCTTCTCAAAATGTGCTATTTACGATACCTTACCTTGTTCCAGCGATGGGTATTATAGCATAACCGCAACTTGAAAGCTAAGAGTGTGTTGAAAAGCTATCAGTATCTGTAGGTCAGGTCCGCAGACCCGACATCCCCCGGCAACGCTGTTGGGAATCCCGAATGTCGGGTCTGCGGACCCGACCTACAGACTCCCTTTCATAAAAAGACGATCGAGCCGATAAGCCATCTGAGCAACCGTCGCTTTGCCGCCTGGGGGTGATCAGCCGACAGCTCCCATGGAGTTGGTGTGGCCGGCAGGCCCAACGCACGGCGGGCTTCGCCAATCAGTTCCGAAGCCTCGATCCGGTCGATCCCCAGCCGCCCGGCGTAAACGATAAGCCGCCGCCGGCGACGCTTGCCAATCCTGCCGCTACATAACTCCCCCTTAGCCATCTCCCGGAAAATGGTGTGACGCTCAATACGTGACAACCGACATGGATGCGAACGACAACCCTCTCCCACCGCACAACGAGGTGCCTCAAACCAGCCCATAGTCTCCCTCCTCCTCCTCCGCTCCTATGGTAGGCTGGGGGAAAGGCGGTTTCCACTCGCCCCGGAGAATCATCACAGCCCCAGAACACCATGGGCTGATAAGCTGTGTAGTATCTGTAGGTCGGGCCCGCTCTTTGTGGAGAGGGTTTTCGGAAGTGCCCCGGCGCACTATTATTACAGATACTATGACAACGCTTTTCGATACCAGGCGATATCTCTCCAACTTCGACACCGCCCGGGCCGGGCATGTATTCACCGAGGTTCTGGTGATTGGCAGTGGGGTGGCGGGGGCTCGGGCTGCTCTCGAAGCGGCTCGGCAGGTGGACGTCATTCTGATCACCAAGCGTGTTCTGGACGACACCACCACCAGTTGGGCTCAGGGCGGCATCGCGGCGGTGATGGCTGACGATGACTCATTCACACAACACCGTGACGATACGCTAAAGGTGGGTGGCGGTCTGAACGATCCCGCAGCCGTAGAGTTGGCTGTGCGTCATGGCCCCGACGAGATTCGGCAATTGCTCGAGTGGGGCATTGCGTTTGACAAGTCTACCGAGGGGAAGTTCGCGCTCACCCGCGAGGGCGGGCACAAATCGGACCGGGTCCTTCACGCCCGTGGAGACTCAACCGGGCGGGTGCTGGTGGAGACGCTGGATCAGCAGTTGCGAAAGCAGCCGCGTATCCGCATCTTTGAGAATTGCTTCGTAATCGACCTGCTGACCACCGATGACGGTTGTGTCGGCGCCGTCACCTACCACGAGCAGTTCGGTCATCAACTGGTCTGGTCCAAAGCGGTCATTCTTGCGGGTGGAGGGTGCGGGCGGCTCTACCGGGAAACCACCAACCCGGAGTTGGCCACCGGCGATGCCCTGGCGATGGCTTATCGTGCCGGGGCGCGTCTGCGTGACATGGAGATGATTCAGTTTCACCCGACAACGCTGTACATCGCCGGATCGAGCCGGGCGCTGATCTCCGAAGCGGTGCGGGGCGAGGGGGGCAAGCTGGTGGATCGAAGCGGGCAGCGGTTTATGCCCGCTTTTCACCCCGACGCCGAGTTGGCACCGCGGGACGTGGTCAGCCAGGCCATCGCCACCACCCTGGCTCAAACCCACGCCACAAATGTCTATCTGGATGTGCGGCATATCCCCAGGAAGCGTTTCGCCGGGCGCTTTCCGTACATCACCAAGTGCTGCGCCGAGTTCGGAATCGACGTGGGAAAAGACCTGATCCCCGTTCGACCGGCGGCTCATTATCTTATTGGAGGGATCGTCACGGACCTCGAGGCGCGGACTTCGGTCCCGCGATTGTATAGCTGCGGAGAGTGTGCCGGCACCGGTCTGCACGGGGCCAATCGGTTGGCCAGCAACTCGCTTCTGGAGGGTCTGGTGTTCGGGCGAATCGCCGGCGAGCAAGCCGCACACCAGGCTGCCGCCCAACCGGACCCTGTTGGCCCAGCGGACCTGCGATGCATAACCCCACCGTCACTCAAGACTCCGCTGGACCTGGCGGACATAAGCAACAGCCTCCAAAGCCTCATGTGGCGCAACGTCGGCATCGAGCGGCACGGGGATCGCCTGCAAGAGACCATCGAGATCATCGAATTCTGGGGGCGTTTCGTGCTGGACAAGGTTTTCGATATGCCGACCGGCTGGGAGGTGCAGAACATGCTCACCGTCGGGCGTTTGATTGTCGCCGGTGCCTACCGGCGTCGGGAGTCGTGTGGTGGGCACTTCCGCTGTGATACCGCCAAGACCGACACGCCCCCACCCCCATATCACGTTGACATCCACCAGGCAAACAACCGCCTGCACATCGAAACGATACCGGTGGGCAAGTAGGGTGCGCCCCGGACGCAACCCCCAATCAGTACCGCGACCGTAAGGGAGCGGCCTCCCCAAGTAGGGCCGCTCCCTTACGGTCGCGGTACTGATCAGATTTCCTACGGGACTATGTCAACATCTTCGATGCCGTTGAGGTCATAATCGACCGCCAGACGTTCGCGTAGGCGGCGGCTCCAATCCGCGTGGAGGTCCTGGAACAGGTAGTTCGTGCCGCCCATGTGACGGTCTGCAAACCGATTGCCTCCGCCGGCAAGCCCGGCGTCGTTGGCTTCGCCTGCGTCGATGTAGCTGCACTCGTCATCGCCCAAGCCGTCGCCCCGAGCGGACTGCTCATAAGCATCGCCAATCAGCGGCAGCTTAGGCCTGATCGCCGACCGTGAGACTGATTGTCGCGGTTTCGGCAGGGTGTTCCCAAACGTGCCGTCCGAGTTGATCGAATAACTCGAAGCCGACCACGCCGGCAGATAGACTCGATAATGCCCACTGTGGACCCCGTGGTAGGAGCTGGCTTTGCAGGAGAAATACTCTTCCCACCTCTCGCCATCTATGTTGCGTTGGATTGGGAAGTCGGCGGGGTCATTGTCTGCCGGATCGAGAACCGGCTGGTTGGGCGCGAACACACGCTCGCGGTAAACGAACTCCCAGATCAACTCGCACCAGCCGTACTTCAGATTGGCGTAGTCCCAGTCGTATTGGGCCTCCTCGTCCTCGGGAGTGGGCGCCCATTCTGCCGGAGGAAGCATGTCTTTGTAGACGTTCTCGTAGGAGGCGATGGCGTTGCCGAACTCCTTAAGCCGGGCCAGGCAATGGACGCCCTTGGCCTGATCGCGAGCTCGCCCTAGCGAAGGCATCAAGATGGAGATCAGCAAGCCGATAATCCCCACCACTACGAGCAGTTCGATAAGGGTGAACGCTTGTTCTCGGGTTGTGTTGGTTGTCGTGCGCAACATCGTTTGCCTGGTTTGACAAGACCATATGGGTAAGAGCCGCGTCGGGCTACGCATCCACGCCACCCGCACCCACCGATCATAGCGCCGCACTCGGGACAAATCAAGGCAAAGCGTAGGGTGGGTGGAGCTTCGCGGAGCGAAGCGTAACCCACCGCACCGACTCAGAAGAGGCAAGAGGAACTCGGAACTCGGAACTCGGAACTCGATTGGTGGGTTCCACCTCGCTTCGCGAGGTTCCACCCACCCTACGTGTGCGTTCATGAATAATCCAGTTTAGAGGTGGGCATTGCATGGTCTTGACGCACGCCGAGGCGGACGTATGGTGCGTTTGGAAGTCTACAGGACCACTGACCCCTGTTCGCCATGATGCACGAATGCCTCGCCATGAGCACGAACCGAACAGACAACAAACCACCGCACAGATTCGCCCTGGCGAAGCCTGGGATTCGCATCGCCCCGTCGATCCTGTCCGCCGACTTCGCCCGGTTGGCAGAGCACGTGATGGAGGTCGAATCCGCGGGGGCGGACCTGTTGCATCTCGATGTAATGGACGGGCACTTCGTGCCCAACATCACCTTCGGCCCAGTGGTCATCGAACGCCTGCGCCCCCACACTCGCCTGTTTTTCGACACCCACCTGATGATCGCCGACCCGCTCAAGTACGCCGAGCCTTTTGCCAAGGCTGGGAGCGACCATATAACCTTCCATATCGAGGCAACCGAACGCCCCAAAGAGGTGGTGGACCATCTGCACAGGCTGGGCGTTTCTGTCGGCGTGTCGCTGAATCCAACGACCGCAATCTCAGCCGTCGAGAGCATCTTGCCGAACATTGACATGGTGCTGGTGATGAGTGTGTGGCCAGGGTTTGGCGGCCAAGCCTTTATTTCAGCCACGCTTGAAAAAGTCAAGCTGCTCAAGACCCTCCTGCTGCCACACCAGCGGCTTGAGATCGACGGCGGAATGGATTTGACCACGGTGGTCTCGGCAACTGCGGCAGGAGCTGATACGATAGTGGCCGGCTCGGCAATTTTTGGTCAAGCCGATGCAAGTGGAGCGTTGGCTCGGCTGAAGTCGGCGGCGGCGGATGCCTATGAGGTGCGATAGAGATGACCTCGCTGGTTTTGATACCGTGGGCTAATACGGATTGGCACGATTGCGGCAGATTAGCCTCGCGGACCCCGCTTCCGCTCAACGCGGAGGGGCAGGCTCAGGCTTATGCGTGGGGCAACCTGCTGGCGGCTCGCGAGTTGGCTACACTCTATTCCAGCAAGGAACAGACTTCGCTGGAAACCGCAGCCCTGGTGGTGCAGCGGTCCGAAGCCAAACACAAACATGTTGAAGGGCTCGAGGAAATCGATTTCGGTTTGTGGGAGGGATTGACCGAGGCGGAACTGAACAGTCGCTTCCCCAAGTTGTTCAAGAAATGGATCGAGGACCCGCCATCGGTGAGTGTCCCCGACGGCGAGAAGTTCGCAGACGCCGCGGCGCGGATCGAGTCCGCCCTCAAGAGAATCGTCGCCAAACACCGCAACGGAGCCGTCGGCGTGGTTCTTGCCCCCACCGTGTTGGCTTTGAAACGCTGTGAGTTGGAGCAGGCGCCCATCAACCACCTGCGCAAGTACTCCACGGCAGAGCCGGTATGGTACGAACTGGATTCATCAGGTAAGCGCCCGCCCCAAACCGCGGGCAACGCCGCATCCACCACCAAAATGGAAATCTAAGCAATGGTCATAAACGGAAAAGCTGAAGTGCCCGCCGGGCTGTGGGAGAAGTGTCAGGCCTGTGGGGCGATGGTCTATCGCAAAGAGGTGGAGGCCAATCTCGGGGTTTGCCCGGAGTGCGGCTACCACCGCCGCATCGACGCCCGAACGCGGATCGAGCAGCTTACCGATCCGGGTTCGTTCGAGGAGTTTCTGGCTGACTTGTCGCCCACCGATCCGCTCAAGTTCAAGGATCGGATACCATATCGCGAGCGTATCCGCGCCCAACAGAAGAAGACCGGCGAGCATGAGGCGGTTGTTGTGGGCAAAGCCTACATCCGCGGCCGACCGGTGATTCTGGGGGTGATGAACCCGGCCTTTATTATGGCTTCCATGGGTTCGGTTGTGGGCGAGAAGGTAACCACCGCCATCGAGCGGAGCACCGAAGAGAACCTGCCGTTTGTGATGGTGACCTCGTCGGGTGGGGCTCGCATGCAGGAGGGCATGGTTTCGCTGGTCCAGATGGCCAAGACTTCCGCGGCGTTGGCCCGGTTCGATGACTCCGGCGGCTTGTACATCGTCGTTGCCACCGACCCCACAACCGCGGGGGTAGCTGCCAGCTTCGCCAGCCTCGGCGACATCATCCTGGCGGAACCGGCTGCCATGATGGGTTTCGCGGGGCCTCGAGTGATCAAGAACACCATCCGCACCGAGTTGCCCGAAGGATTTCAGACCGCCGAATTCATGCTCGAGAAGGGATACGTAGACCGAATTGTTCCACGGGCCAAGCTGGGCAGGGAAATCGCTCGCGTCGTGGACTATTGCGGCAAGTAACCGTCAATAATCACCTTGCGTAACCCCTGCGTTATCGACAGTCCCCGCAGGTCTGGCCGCTCCCTTACGGTCGCGGTACTGATTCACGTTTCCCATTTTCCATTTCCGTCGCTTTTGGGCAGGTCTTTAAGGAGTCCGACGTACCCGCGGGTGATGTGTTGTGCCGAGTTCAACCCCAGAGCGTCTTGAGCCGCGTGGATGTCGGCAGGAGTGGGTCCCTCGATTTCCACGAATCGGCCTAGTCGCGGCAACTCATCGAGTTCGACGCGGCAGTTGCTCAGGTGCCAGCTCTCGCGGCGTTTGCGAAAACGGAACACCTCCACGAACCCGACAGCTTCGAGCAACCGGCGCATGGCGTCGGCATCAGCCAGAGGCAGTTCGATCTCTTCGCGTTTTTTGAAAGGCCCGGCTTGGATCGGCCCTTTGAAGGTGAGGGTTGCGGGTTGCGGTTCACCAGCCAACAGCTCGATCCCGCGGACACGCAGCCCACAACCGCTTTTACGCAGGCTGTCATCGGGGCGATCGTGAATCGAGTTGGTCTCCAAGACACGCCCGAGAAACCTCGCCCCTAAGCCCTCGAGCCGCTCGCGGACCGGTTTGTGAGCCTGCACTGCGAATTTGGCTTCAAGTTCGGTGGGCATAGTAGTGCCTCTCGCCAGGGTAGCGGCCTCTTCAATCAGTACCGCGACCGTAAGGGAGCGGCTAATCCGAGTAGGGCCGCTCCCTTACGGTCGCGGTACTGATTCACGATAGTCTTCCGCTACGGAAAATGGCCCATAGCAACGCCAGGCCCATGATGCCGGCAAAGATGTAGCCGACGACACCAAAAGCCTGTAACGGAATGTTGAAAAAGGTCAAATCCTGCTTGGTGCTCACCACCACCGAACTGCCCACGATGATGGCTGCTATGACGATCGAGACTGCCAAGCGGTTGCTGGAACGGTCCATCTCGCTGGTCAACCGCTCGAGATTCTCGTGGCGGACGGTCAGTTGCCAGTGTCCCAAGGCGAGCCGTTGCAGGCCCAGACGCAACTGACGCGGGGCGGACCGCAGGATGCTGAACAAGTGCCAGGCGGAAATCCCCAAACCACGGAGCAAACGGTTGGGAGTCAGGCGATCCGCAATCATCCGACGCAACCGCGGCTTGAGCATCCCCACCAGGTCGATCTGGGGATCGAGCTGCATAGCCACACCAGCCACCGTGGCCAACGCCTTGCACAGCACCACGATGTCCCGGGGCATGGTAACGTCGTGCTGGCGGAAGATGCCCGAAATCTCCGAGAAGAACTTGCGATAATCCACGCGATTGAGCGGCAGGCCGTAGTATTTGTCCAGCAGTCGGCGAAACGCCCGGGCCAACTGCACACGGTCCACATCGGGACCCAGGGCTCTCATGTCCGCCAGGGTGTCCACCACCAGATCGACCTCACGCCCGATCCCCGCCACCAGCAAGACGGTAAGCTGGTGAGCCAACTCGTCGCTGACCACCCCCACCTGCCCAAAGTCGATCAAAGCGATCCGAGCCGGCGGGGTGACCAGGATGTTGCCCGGGTGCGGGTCGGCGTGAAAAACGCCCAGCTCAAAAAACTGTTTGAGGTATGCGTTGGCCAGCCGATCCGCCAGGAGCTTGCAGTTGAGCTGGGCCGCCCCCTCGTGGAGGACGGTGTCGAGGTTTCGCCCCGCCACTTTTTCGAGAGTCAACACCCGAGGGCCACACAAGTCCCAGCGTACCTGGGGGCAGGTTATCTGCGGATCGTCCTTGAATGCTTCATAGAACCGCGAGGTGCCGGCTGCCTCGTTAACATAGTCCATCTCGCGCAGGATGGCCTCCTCGAACTCCTCGACCAGCAGGGCCGGCTTGAACACCGCAACCTCGGGTACATACCGCTCGATGGCGTCAGCCAGCCACTTCAGGATGTGCATGTCCAGACGAATGGTCTCGTCGATTCCCGGGCGTTTTACCTTTATTACTACCGCCATCCCGTCGGTTGCCACCGCGTTGTAGACTTGGCCTATCGAGCCGCTGGCGAAAGGTTGTTGGCCCATCGAGTCGAAGCAGGTGTCGGGTTCGACGCCCAGGTCCTCGGTGATGATGCGCATGGCGGTGGGGTTGTCGAACGGGTCCACGTGGTCCTGCAGCTTGCGCAGGCCCTCGATCACCTCATAGGGGAGCAGGTCCGGGCGGGTGGTGAGCAGTTGCCCCAGTTTCACGAAGGTTGGCCCGAGGTCGTTGCAGGCTGCCGCCAGTCGTTCGCCGATTTGGGTTGGGCTGGCGGGTTCCCGTGGTGTGGGGCGATGCAGTTGGAGGAACGACGTGTACCGGCTTAGGTTGATTCGGCTGACGATGTGCCCGAACCCGTGCCTGGTCAGGACGCGGGCGATCCCGCGAATGCGGTTCAGGCTACGAACACTCTTGGCTAGCCCGAAAGGAGTCATGCCCGGCAATGATACCCTCGTTGCAGGAAAAAGAGACCCCCACGCCGTGTTTTTGGGCAAGATGTAGGGCGGGTTCCACCCGCCGCACCGTGCCGAAAAGGCGGGTGAAACCCGCCCTACAGTTGCTTTTGGTTTGGTAGCGGGGAATAATGCAGTATCCATGCTGCAATGGTGTGCGAGCTTTTTGGGATTTGTGGGTTGATTTGAGCAGGGGGGTGGTCTATACTATGGGTCTTGGAGGCGAAAGATGCCCATATGGCACGTCGCTTATTATCTAAAGGCCTCTTGTAGCGATTCCGGAGCAGTGGGGGCCAAAAAAAAAAATGAAGTGGCCTTGACGAAGAGGTCAGGATTCGGGTAGTATTGGCAGTTGATCAGAGATCGCGCAACATAACCCTTTGATCACAGGAGGAAAGACATGAGGAAGTTAGTGTGTGTGGCTGTTTTGGCAGCCGTGGTTACAACCGCGTATGCGGACCCGACGCTGAAGATCACGATGTGGGCCGATCATGATACGGCAGGTGTCGGTGATGTTATTAGTTATGAGGTTCGCGGTGAATTGACCGTCGAGCCGAACCTCGGCCTTGCTCTGTGGGGCGGCGACGTAAGCTTCGGGACCTATCCTGTTGGTGCTGCGCTGACTGCCGGTGCCGGCATGGCCAGCTTCGTCAAGGATGCCGGCCTGACCAATCCGGATGGCTATGGCGGAACCGTTTCGGGTGCCGTCCTGCTTCAGGTTGGTGGTGGCCAGAATACGATTGGTAATGACATTGGGAACGCTCCGTACCCGATCGGTGCGGTTGTTGAGGGCATCGCTGCGGCGGAAATCGTGCTGGCGACTGGCACGTACACGATGGGTGCCGATGATCTGACGATTGCCGTAAGCGAGTGCTTTGCCAACGTGCTTGAGGCGGACCAGGGTGGCGGCGTCTACTCGGTGCTGCCGGGTGTTTGCGACCTCGTCGATGTCTCGGTCACGATTGGTGCCGGTGCGCCGCCTGAGATCGTGGGTTCGTGGTATAGCTACAAGACCCACGGTACCACCGGCGAACTTTCGATCGAGTTCAACCAGACCGCTACTGGTAACAGCACGACTCCGATGGATACGGGTGGTGCCGGCATCGAGACTCGTCGTGGCAGTATCACCAAGCTGACCTGCACGTTTAACCAGGCGATGGACGATACCAGCTTTGCCGTGACCGACATCGAGGCGGTCGGTTGTGCTCATGCCGCGGTCAATCCGTCCAGCATTGCGTTCGACGCCACCAAAATGGTGCTGACCATGAACTTCGCGGCTGGTGCCATTGCCAACGGCGAGGCACCCAGCACGCCGGATCGTTACACCATCACCATCGCCGACACGGTGCTGAGTGCTGCTGGTGCGAACTTGGCGGGCGACCGCGATGTTCAGGCCATTGCTCAGTACGGCAACGTGTTCAACTTTGGTGCGAGTGCGGGGAGAACCAATTCGACCGACGTGAACCAGATCAGTTCTCGCATTGGCTATCTGGTGCCGTCTCAGGCTGCTCCCAAGTACGATATTTTCTACTTGGTTATACCGCCGGGGCCGGCTAAGGTCACCACGACGGACTACAATCAGGCCTCCTCGAATCAGAGCGGCCCGATCTGCCCGTAATTGCAGTAAATCTTCTTGTCAGGTGTCGGGCTGGTCCCGGCACCTGACAGGGGCCTTTGTCATATGGCCCGTTTTTGAGTAACGTATTAGTTTATTGGGAAAGTTGTTTGGTGGTTAGAGGCTCATCCGGCTCGCAGAATTGGAATCCGGGCGGAGGGGTCGCAGAGGTATTTTTTAGGAGGAGTAGTATTATGAGGAAAGTGTTGACGTTTGTTGCTGTGGCTGCGTTTGCCACGACCGTGTATGGTGCGGCGTTCACCATGAACTTCACCGATGCCGGTGGTGTGGTCGATCTGGGTAGTGAAGTTACCCTGGCTGAGTCGGATTCGGCTTACATTCAGGTCTGGCTCGACCTGGATGCCGGCGAGCTGTCTGCCGAGTCGTTCTACAAGCTGTTGGCCACCGCCCCGGTGCCGACTGGTGAGGATTTTGTTTGGACCGGCATGACCCCGGGTCCGGATGTGTTTGAGCTGAACTCCCCGAACTATGCTGCGGGTATCGAGAGCTGGGCCTCGGATACGTGGTCCAACTCCGGCTATTTTCCGTTTGAGGGTCCCGGTTCCTTCCTGCTGACCACGCTGGTCATCCACTGCACGGGTATCGAGAGCATCACGGACATCGGCATTGGCGGGACCTTCCCGATGGATTACAACATCACCCCGGACTTCACCCAGTTTGTGGAGCCGAATCTGGATGAGGCCATGGTTACGGTCATTCAGATTCCCGAGCCCGCTTCACTGGCTCTGTTGGCTCTGGGCGGCTTGGCGCTGATTCGTCGTCGCTAAGACCCACTGCTGCATGGGAAGGCCCTTTTGGTCTTCCAGCAAAAAGTGACAGTAAGGCAGGGTCGGTCGATTTGACCGGCCCTGCCTCTTTTTTATCGCCGTCTATATTGTTTCCGGACCGTAGGGCAGTTCTGGTAGTTTTTGGAGGATGTTTGGCGGTTACAGACTCGCCCGGTTCGTAACGGGACTCAAGGTGGAGGGGCTTCTTATGAAGGCGCGATATTATGAGAAGTATGAGACGATAATGGCGGAATCTGTCGGCAGCCCCGGAGAGGCAACAACCTCAAACAAGCCCCCAGCGGGGGCGATGGAAATCATGTGACACGGCTCGGGCTCAAATGGACGCCACAATCCCACGTCGTTCCGTCGCCCCCGTTGGGGGCTCTCACAAGAGGACGCCAGCAAGGGCATAGGTGCCCCCTCTCACATTCTCTCTTCGTTGCCTCCTGCCTGTTGCCTTCTGCCTTGTTGCCTCTTGCCTGAGTATCCGGGCTAGAACCGCACCTTCAGAACCGGCTTGAAAATGAATGCGAAGACGATGGAAACAACCACGAACCACAACAGCCACCAATCGGCACCAGCATACCACGAATCGTGCTCCGGATAACTCTCCAGCCGGACCGATCGGACCAGTGAAGAAGACTCGAAAGGCTCCTCCCCCGGGTAAATCAAACGGCCCCAAAACCCGCTCCCTGGACGCACCGGGCAGACACGGTCGATTGCCTCGCCAACGGCTAGCCGCTTGGTGAAAGCTTCCTGCCCGTTACTGATCGTAATGGTGTGCACGCCCTCAGCCTCTGCCCGAAGCCGCCAGGAAACAAAAGAATCCGAGAAGGCTCGGAGCCGATGGTCGGCGACAAAACCGCTCTGCTGGGGGATTTCAAGATCGAAGTCCGATCTCTCGGCGTCGTCAGCCAGCATCGCGGTCAGCACCACCTGCTCACCAATCTCCAGCGGGCGCCACTGATACCGCATCCCCATCTGGGCGGCGATCAGCACAAAAGGTATGAACATCACCAATAGCGGGGGCAGCATTCGGCCCTGGAGGCACAAGGCTGCCCAGATCACCCGCTTCTGTGCCACGAACATCACCCGCAGATTGTCCTTGAACAGCTTGATCGAGAGCATGTTGGCTTTGATGCTATCCTTGATCCGGGCGATGGCGGCCTGGTTCGAGGTGTACTTGACCACCACCAAAGCCGCCACGCCAATCACCGCCGAGATCAACGTCAGCGAAAACCAGTGCGGCAAAACATTAAACGGCGTGTAGATCACGTCGAACAGGGCAGTCAGTATGTGATTGAGTGTTGACATTCATCATTACCGTGGTCAAAGCGTGGAACCCACCAACCCTACTCGATGTATCCCAGTCCGCGGAGCCGTTCGGTGATTTCCTCGTCGGTTTCCGCCGTCTCCAGGGTGGACAACTCCTTCTCGATCAGATGCACGATGAACTCCTCCGGAGACGTGTAACCGGCTACGTCAGCCACCTTCTTCACTCGCTCGTACAACTCCGTATCCAGCTTGATCTTCGCCACTTTGAAAACACTCCTTAACCGATTGTTGCCGGCTCACCCGACGCGGCAACGGTTGGGTGAGCCAGGGTGTCCCCCACCGCTAAAGCGGTGGGCCACCCACTGGCTCATCGGGTGCGGCGAACACGTTTCGCCCTTCCATCGTTTCGGGAATCGCAATACCAAACTCCGCCAGAATGGTGGGGGCAATGTCCAACAGAGCCGGCTTATCCGCGCGGATCGGCTTGTTGGCCAATATTATCCCGGGAACCAACTCCGTTGCGATGCAATGGTCCGCACACCAGGCTTCGGTATTATCCGCGAGGACTTCCTCCGCCACTCCGCCCAATGCCGTTTTCCACCCGCCGCGATAGCCGTGGTTGTAGCCGATCTGCAAATCAGGCCCAATCTCCACATGAGCCCCCGAGTACACCTGATCGCATTGATAAACTTTCTTAATGGCAGATCGGCCCGTTTTGGGGTCAATCACCTCGTGCAGCTTGCGGCTGATCTCGTCCAGCAAAGCCTGTTTGGCGGCTGGGTGCACGATGCCGAGCTTCTCTCGACCCTGCAAGTTGACGTACAGCCCGTTAATGCCCATCCCGTAAGCCCGGGTGTGCTCGAAGTCGATGCTCCAGCCTGCAGGACCCATTGCCTTCTTGAGATAGCCGTTCTTCTCCAGCCAACAGTTCAGGTTGAACTGCCGCGTGAAAGTGTCAAACCCGTGATCGCTGAGCACAATGACCGTCGCGCCCGGGCAACGCCTCAGCACCTCGCCCAACGCCCGGTCCGCATCCTCGTAGACCCGCTCCATCTCATGGGCGTATTTCTTCTGGGCTTTGTTAGTTAGGGCTGGGTGGTTCGGCGTGCGTGCCCCCCAGAACATGTGCGCAATCATGTCGGTGCTGCCGAAATAGAAGAACATCATGCCGTGGTCAAAGTGGCCCAACGCGAAGTCGAGCAGCTTCATCCGCTCCTGGTAAACCAGGTCTGCCTGCTGGAGAAACTCCTCGCGAGTCAGCACCTTGTTCTTGAGACCCTGGAACTCTTCGGGCAGCCCTTGTGTGTAGTAGCGGCCGGTCGCTTTGGCCACCTCGGCGGCAAACCCCAGCGGAAGCGAAACCGGAGCGCCCTTATCCAGCGGGTCGAAGTTGAACGGTGAGACGTATAACCTGATCTCCGGGTGCACCTCTTTAACGAGGAACCGGCACTCACCCGCAATACTGACCAGATGCGGGATCATCTCGAATTCGATGGGATACCAGTCGCTCCATTCGCCCTCGCGCAGAACGGTAACCTGGTCTTGCCAGGCGATGCGCATCACCGGGTCCTCCGGGTCGCGCCAGAGGGTAAACGGCACCAACACGGGGGTCTGCTCGTCGGGGTTGGCTTTGAGGCTATTCCGCGGTCCCTCGAACATGGCTATGAAAGCGTGTTCGTCGAGGCGGTTCAACTCGACGTCGCCGATGCCCCATGCTTTCTTCTGGCGGTGTGAACGGTACTGCCCGGTATCGCGTTTTCCGAGCATTCTGAAGACTTCTCCGCCGGCTTTGACGTGGCGTTTTTCGCGGTACTCGCGGCGGTCGCTGGTGTAATAGGAGAAGGTCCCGCCCTGGGCGTCCTTTAAGTCTGGGGTGCCCATGTCGGTGAGGCAGTGGAAGGGGGCGCCCTTGGACTCCTGAGCCGGGTAGTTCGCCGGCATCCGATAGATCCAGGTGGGGATGCCCGCCTCGGTCAGATATTCCCAGAACGGCTTTCCGTACCGCAGCAGTTGGGTCTCGCCCGGCAGTAGCGGGATACGGTAGCCAAAGAGATCGTCGATCACCCAGTGGTCTTCCGTCTTGTTCGCATATGATGCGTAAGGCCTGATGGGTGCGTCGCCTTCCGGTGCGGGGTCACGGTGGATGAAGTCGAAGATGCCATGCCCGCCGGGGTTTAAGCCGGTGGTCATCGTGGCCCAGGCGACCGGGCTTTGCGGGGGGATGGTGGTTTGCAGAGGCGAGAATCCGCCCTGCTCGCCACCGGCTTCCCACAGGCTGCTGAAGTTCGGCAGCCGGCCTGCCAGCATCATCTCGCGGACCAGGTCCGGCTGCATGCCGTCGAAGCCGATCACGATGACCTGTTTGCCGCCGGAGCGGTCCTGTTGTTTGCAGCCAGGCAGTAGAGTGGCGATGGCGATAACGGCAAGTAGGGTGGGTGGAGCCTTGCGAAGCAAGGCGCAACCCACCATTCCGCCGCCGGCCTTCGGGCTGTGGACCTTGGACCTTGGACCTTGGACTTT
>JAGLWJ010000115.1 GCA_023133475.1 Phycisphaerae bacterium
CGGCGCTTATTTTTTCACCTTAGCAGCCGTTTTTCGATCTCCTGTTCGAGATACAACACTTGGTCCGGCTCCGAGAGGCCCGACAACAACTTGAACTTCTTGCCGTCCTTGAGAGCCGCATTAAGCCGGTAGGAACGATGCACCGCCCCATGCTTGCCGCGGTGAATGTGCTCGGTGCAATAGAGTTGGCCCAAATCCACCGTGTTGATCGTGCGATTCCCAGGCCATGGCATCGGCGCGTGCTGGATACGCAACATCCCACCGCCGACTTCGATAATCGTCCGGTTCACAAAACCTGCCACCGTAAAGTAAGTGAGACCGATACCCACCGCCACGTGGAAGATCGGAAAAACTTTGACGATCAAAGGGCCATCCTCGCCAAAGGCCATACTGTACCAGACCACCAGGAACCCGTCCCAGAGCACGCAGAAAAACACCAGAAAGATGAACACCGGGGAGAACCAGCGGCGTGTGAACTTCAAGTTGCCGCCCCAATTTTCAACCGTGATCTTATCCGGCATGGGCACCTCCGCACGCTCGCGGTGCCGCCCCCGCCCCGGGGTTTTGACGTTGCCTTCATCGAGACCGACGTCCTCGGCAAAGCTGAATACCGCGTTACAGGCCCGACACTTGGCGATGGCGTTGTTCAGGTTGACGTCCTCTGCCGGCACCTCCGCACCGCAGTGTTTGCAATACATGGCATAGCTCCTAAACTATAACAACAATCGGCGCGGTTGGGCCTGGTCCAACAGTTTATCGAGCACACGACCCGGTTCCGCAAATCGGGTCAGCAGGATCATAGCTGCGATCACAAACGACTTGTGCTTGGCTTCGTTGTAGGTGGCGGGCCTATAACGCTCAAACACCGTGGCGGCGACCTCGCCGGCGGCACAACTCACCCCGGTGATGTCGGCGGGCAGGCAGTGCATGTAAAGAGCTTTGCCGGACCGGGTCAACTCCATGAACTTCTCGGTGCACTCCCAGTCGCGGTAGCGCTCATTGTCAGCCAGGCAACGCTTCTCCAGTTCGTCGAGCTTGCCGGACTGCCCGCCGTGCAGCAGAGCCGTGCGCTCCTCCATCACCTGGTAAGAGGCCCAACTCTTGGGATACACAACGTCTGCATCGCGGAAGGCTTCCGCCATGTCGTATGTGTGCTCAAATGAACCGCCCGACTCGGCGGCATTACGCCCGGCAACGTCGATGATCTCGGGGATCAGGTCGTAGCCCTGCGGATGAGCCAGCGTCACCTTCATGCCGAAGCGGGTCATCAAAGCGATGATCCCCTGTGGAACCGAAAGCGGCTTGCCGTAGGATGGCGAGTAGGCCCAGGTCATGGCGATCTTCTTGCCGCGCAAGGATTCGAGCGACCCGAAGTTCTTTTGCAAATGGAGCAGGTCAGCCATCGACTGGGTGGGGTGGTCCTGGTCGCATTGGAGATTGATCACCGCCGGTCGTTGGGGGAGCACGCCTTCGCGGTAGCCTTGCTCGACGGCGGCGGCTACCTGGGCTTGATACTTGTGCCCCTCGCCCAGGAAGATGTCGTCGCGGATGCCGATCACCTCGGTGAGAAAGGAGATCATGTTGGCGGTCTCGCGCACCGTTTCCCCGTGAGCCACCTGGGATTTGGTCTCGTCCAGGTCGGCGGCGGACAGGCCTAGCATACTCGCTGCGCCGGCGAAGCTGAACCGCGTGCGGGTGGACTTGTCGCGGAAGTTGGAGACCGCCAACCCGCCCTCGAAAACGCGGGTGGAGACGTTGGCCTCCCACAGGCCTTCGAGCACATCAGCCGCCAGCAACACGGCATGGAGGTTGTCGATGGGCTGCTCCCAGGTGAGCAGAAAATCCTTCTGGTAAAGGTCTGTCTTGTGCGTTTCAAGCCGCTCGATAACCGAGCGGATTTGCTCGTTGTTCATGGAGTTCTCCTTTGCAGCATCGTATCGTTGGGTTGCTGGGTGGCCCATGGCTTTAGCCGTGGGGGACACGAATCGGCGAATCATTCGCATCCCCCACCGCTAAAGCGATGGGCCACCCATGGCAACCGTAGGGCGGGTTTCACCCGCCTTCTTCGCCCCCTGCGGCGGGTGGAACACGCCCTACGGTTGCCGCTTTGCACGATCCCATTCCGCCTTGCAATGTTCATAATTGTTGCGGGCCAGTTGATCGTCGGGGTCCAATTCCACTGCCTTGCCCAGGTGAACCATCGCCTTATCCAACTGGCCGGCTTGTTGGTATGTATACCCGAGGTCGTTATGGTATTCTGCATTATGCGGGTCGAGTTCTATCGCGCGCTGTTCGGCTTCGAGGGCTTTGGCGCAATCTCCAAGCTCGCCGTAACAATAGCCGATCCCATCGTGGAAATCCGCTACGTCCCCACACAATTCCAGCCCCTTGCGGTAGTAAGATATTGCCCCGGTGTAGTCTTCGCAGGATTCGTATGTTTCGGTGATGCGCTGGATCAGGGTGATGCGGTCCTCAAGTGGCATGTCGCAAGCCAATGCCCGGTCAAACAGGTCCCGAGCGTCGCTCGGCTCCCCGCACTGCAATCTGGTTTGCCCGAGAAGGTTTAGAGCCTCGGTGTTGTTTGGATCCAGTTCCACCGCCTCCTCGAACCGGGAGATTGCAATCTTGCGATCACCGATCGGTGTTGTGCACAGCATCGCTTCGGCGATACCCTCCCCGATCAGCCAGGCAACCTCTTCACTCAGGCTGTCATCACTTTTGCAGCGTTTAGAGCTTTTTTTCTTCTTATGGCTGCTTTTCTTTTTCATGTTATCACCGCGGCGGGTGGAACCCGCCCTACGTCTGATAGCTTCCCTAAATCAATCCCACGCTGGCATTGACCTCTTCGATCAGCCGATCCCACTCGTCAACCTGGCTAAACGTTTCGACCCAGAAATCAGGGTCCCACAATTGACGCAGCTCCTCGACGTTGCGCTGTTGCTGCTCGACCCAGGTGAAGTACTTGAAGTTGTGCAGGACCTTGCGGTCGTAGTAGCCCAGTTCGCGCAGGTGGTCGATGCCGATCCCCTCGAGATAACGGGCAAAGTGGGCTCCGGCATGTGCCTCGGTGTATTCGCCGTGCAGCTCGCGTTGCTCAGCCTCCCGCGAGGCGTAAAGCTCCATCGAGTCGGTCAGCGGAGTGAACAGCACATCTCGCCCGTCCATCTCGTAATAGCGGGCAGCCTGGATAGCCGCCACCAGATTGCAAATGCTCGAAATGCCCAGCAACGGGAGTTGCTCGACCAGCGATCCGGGCACGCCCCGACGTTGGAGAAAATCCTGCCCCGCCTCCTCGTTGAACAGCCGCAGCAACGCCATGCACTGCTCGTCGTCCACCGCGCAGATCATATCCGTATTGCGCACGTTATGGACCCACGGGATGTGCTTGTCGCCGATCCCCTCGATGCGATGCCCGCCGAACCCGCATTGCAACAGCGTGGGGCATTGCAGGGCTTCGGTGGCCACCACTTTCATCAGCGGGTAACGGGTTCGCAGATAGTCGCCGGCGGCGATGGTCCCGGCACTGCCGGTGGCGGAGATGTACGCCGCAAACCGATCACGCTCCCCGGCGATCCGGTTGAAAATCTCCTCGATAATGCTGCCGGTCATATGATAGTGCCAGATCGGGTTGCCGAACTCGTCGAACTGGTTGAAGATCACGCAATCCGGTCGTGTCCGGCGGATTTCCCAGCACTTGTCGTAAACTTCCTTGACGTTCGATTCGCACCCGGGTGTGGCGATAACCTCCGCCCCGATCGACCGCAACCACTCGAACCGTTCGCGGGACATCTCCTCCGGCAGGATGGCGACAGCCGTGCAGGCCAACAGTGCACAGTCAAACGCCCCGCCCCGGCAATAGTTGCCCGTGCTAGGCCACACCGCCTTCTGTGTGGTCGGGTCGAACTGACCGGAAACCAACCGCGGCACCAGGCAGCCGAAACCCGCCCCAACCTTGTGTGAGCCGGTGGGAAAGTATCTGCCGACCAGGCCGACAATCCGCACCGGCACACCGGTCAACTCGGGCGGGAACTCGACCCAGTTGCCGTTGTTAAACCCGCCCCCACGTTCGATCGGTTCATTTTTCCAGGTGATGCGAAACAGGTTAAGCGGGTCGACATCCCACAGCCCTACTTTTGCCAGGCGTTCTTTGATCTTCGCCGGAATGGTGGTGGGGTCTTTCTGTTGGGCAAAGGTGGGGATGATGATATTCCGCTCTCGACACCTTTGCACGGTCTTTTCGAGCACTTGCTCGTTGATCTTCTCGATGATTCTCACTCGTGGGGCTCCTGATTACGTTTCATTTTTTGCCGCCTGTCTCACCATGCAGAAGATATCCCCGCACTCAGCCGCCATGTCAACCCGGCGGAGCCTTTACAGTGCCGCGATTAGGTAGAGCGGGTTCCACCCGCCTTCTTCGCCGGGTGGCCGGGTGGCCCATGGCTTTAGC
>JAGLWJ010000116.1 GCA_023133475.1 Phycisphaerae bacterium
CACGGACAAGAACCGCTCGAACGTTCCACGGTGATGTCGTAGCGTTGTTCGCCGGCGGTTCTTGTCCGTGCCACCCGGTGTGAATGGTTACAGTAAAAGGATGAGCAAGCTCGGCAAAGTGCGCGGCTCGCACGGCAGCAGAAGATCGCAACGCCCTGGAAAGGAACCCTCATGTATCGGTCAACACGCCACACTTTCGGTATAGGGACACTGGCAATAATCGCGTTGGCTGGTCTTGCACCAGCCAACGCTCCACCTCAAGAACCCACTTCCGCACCGACGCAAGAAATCGTTCTCCGCGACGCCCTGGTCATCAAGCGGGTTGGCCAATATGGCCGTGCGCCGGTGCATCTCGATGCCATTGAAGCTCAGGTTGTCGCCGGTCGCTGGTCGCCGCCGAAAGCCGGCGATGCCGTGACGTTGCCCGACGGCTCGACCAAGACGTGGGAAGCCGCCACCGCAAACGAAGACGACAAGTTCGAGCACAAGGCGCTGCGCGGCGGCTATGCCTACATCTCCGTCGAGTCTCACACCGACCGGGTGATGGTCTTGGACGCGATTTCACACAGCAGGGTCTACGTCAACGGGGAATTGCGGACGGGTGACCCCTACCAGACGGGCAAGGTCCGATTGCCGATCGCGCTTCATCGCGGGGAAAACGGGCTACTGTTTCATTGCGGGCGTGGGAAACTCAAGGCAAAACTGGTTGCCCCGAAATCCCCCGCCATGTTCGACACCGCCGACGCGACGCTGCCTGATCTGATCGTCGGCGAGAAGACCGAATCGTGGGGGGCTGTGGTAGTCATCAATGCCGCACTCGATGCGCTGGATGGGGTACAGGTCGAGGCCACAGTCGGCGACGCCGAGCCGACGCGAACCCCGCTGCCGGTGATCCCGGCCCTGTCCGTGCGTAAGGTCGGTTTCCGGTTCAAGTGTTCAGTTCCGACTGAGCCAGGCGAGCGCGAGATCGAACTCAGGCTGATCCAACCCCAAGCGGACGAGCGGCAAACACTGGACACCAGCAAGATCGCGCTGCGCGTCCGCCGACCGGATGAAACGCACAAGCGCACCTTCATCAGCGAGATCGATGGCAGCGTGCAATACTACGCGGTGACCCCGGCACGACCGACGCAAGACAGCCCCCAGCCGTCAGCGCTCTTTCTCTCGTTGCACGGGGCAAGTGTGGAGGCAATCGGCCAGGCCGGCTGCTACGCCGGCAAGACGTGGGGCCACGTGGTTGCTCCGACCAACCGCCGGCCCTTCGGCTTCGACTGGGAAGACTGGGGCCGGCTCGACGCACTGGAGGTGCTCGAACTCGCCCGGGAGCAGTTCGGCATTGACCCGCGGCGGATCTATCTGACCGGGCATTCGATGGGAGGACACGGGGCGTGGCACGTCGGTGTCACGTTCCCCGACCGTTTCGCCGCTATCGGCCCCAGCGCCGGCTGGATAAGCTTCTGGTCGTACACCGGTGCGACGCGCTACGAAAAACCCACGCCCATGCAGGGAATGCTCATGCGCGCCACCGCCCCGAGCGACACGCTGAGCCTGTCGCGGAACTACCGCCAGCACGGTATCTACATCCTTCACGGCGAAAACGACGACGACGTCCCCGTGGAGCAGGCCCGCACCATGCGTAAGCACCTGGCGGACTTCCACCCCGACTTCGCCTACTACGAACAACCAGGCGTCGGGCACTGGTGGGATACTTCCCCCAAGCGGCCTGGGACCGATTGCGTGGACTGGCTCCCGATGTTCGACTTTTTCAAACACCACACCGCGCCCGAGACTGGCACCGTCCGCCACGTTGAGTTCCTGACTGCCAGCCCGGGCGTCTCGGCCACCTGCCATTGGGTCACGATCGAGGCCCAGGGTCAGGCGTTCATCCCCAGCAAGATAGACATTCGCTTCAATCCGGACACTCGCCGCTTTGTCGGCTCGGCTGAAAACGTTGCCCGCCTGTCGATCGGCCTCAAGCACGTCGAAGCCGCTACGCCGATCCAGATCGAACTCGATGGCCAGCAGATCGAGAACGTGGTCTCCCCCGCGGGCACAGGCCGCGTGTGGCTGGCCCGCGACGACGACCGGTGGAGCAACGTGGGCATCCCCGCACCCGACCTCAAGGGCCCGGAGCGTTACGGGCCGTTCAAGGAGGCCTTCCGCAACCGCGTCATGTTCGTCTATGGCACGCAAGGCACGTCCGAGGAAAACGCCTGGGCGTTTGCCAAGGCGCGCTACGACGCCGAGACCTTCTGGTATCGCGGCAACGCCTCGATCGACGTGGTTCCCGACACAGCCTTCGATGCCGCCGCCGAGCCCGACCGCAACGTGATCCTCTACGGCAACGCCGAAGCCAACGCCGCCTGGGCCGCCCTGCTGGCCGACAGCCCGGTGCAGGTCTGCCGCGGCTCGGTTCGCGTTGGCAAGCGTGAAGAGACCGGCGACGACTTGGCCTGCCTGTTCATTCGGCCGCGCTTGGGCAGTGATCGGGCGCTGGTCGGCGTGGTCACCGGCTCGGGGTTGCCCGGAATGCGGCTAACCGATCGGCTGCCCTATTTCGTCTCCGGCATCGCCTACCCGGACTGCATCGTGCTGGGTCCGGAAGTGCTCAGCGAAGGCACCGCCGGCGTCCGCAGCGCCGGCTTCTTCGGCCTCGATTGGACCATCGCCAGCGGCGAATTCGTCTGGCGCGACTCGTCAGGCACGCCGGTCGGTGGGAACGCTCCAACCCCACCTAATGACAATTGACCGCAAGGTCGCCGGCATTCGCTCGGCTCCACGTGGTTTGCAGAAAGGGATCGAGAACGTCCCTTTCCGCGAACAGATTCGTGGCAAAACCAGCGTGGAAACAGTCCAGAACGCAGTGCGCAGACAGTCCAGAACCAGTACCTAAGTGGTATACATTCAGTAAACCCGTGGGTGTAAAGGCAAGAGGCAAGAGGCAAGAGGCAACGAGGCAGCAAGGGTAGGGTGGGTAAAACCCGCCCTACCCTCGTTGCCTCGTTGCCTTGTTGCCTCTTGCTTCGTTGCCTCTCCACCACGGGTTCACTGAATGTTTACCCTAAGTGTTGCTGGTGCCATTACTTAAGTCGTTATCACGCAGTGGGTTAGAATCGCCTTGCTCTGGCTTCCCAAGCTGGACGTCGTCGGTTCGAATCCGATCGCCGAGCTGCGCGGGCACTCGACGACCGTCCGCCGCGGTGTCATGGCGTGCAGCAACCAGTTGCTGTGCTACTCGGAGGTTCCCGGTAACGCGCTGAACCGCCGAACGCGATTTGGTATACTGGACGGCTCGGAAAGGAAAAGACGGTGGAGGCACGCCGGGCGATGCCCTGGCCAGCCTGGCTGAACTGGATGAGCGCGCCGCCAGCGTTGTGGAGCTGCGCTACTTCGCCGGCTTCACCTGGGCCGAGACCGCCGAGATCCTGGGCGTGAGCTCCACCACGGTGCGCAACGACTGGGACTCCGCGCGCACATGGCTGTACGCAGAACTCGCAGACCACAAGCACGGATAAGCAACGGCCCACCCCTACGCCGCGGTGCTCGTAGAGAAAACGCACGCTGGGCGGCGCAGCTCCGTCGCTGGCGCCAACTGGGCTGCGTCACGCTCTGATCTATCGAGAGGCGAGACCCCGGTGGTCACCGTCGCCGTCGTGCCATCAGCAGTCCGCCCAGGACCAGTAGGCTCAACGTCGCCGGCTCGGGGATGGTGTAGCTGAAGCCGTGGTAATCGCCGGATGCATCCCTGTAGTGCCCCACGATGTTGGCGCCGTCGATGCCGTAGACGTGCGTATAGATTGCGCCGGGGTAGTCCAGGGTTGTCCAGCTTGAACCGTCGTACAGGAAGCCGTGCCCACCCCAATCTGCGTCGTAGTACTGCCCCACGATATTGTCGCCGTTCGCGCAGCTGCGGTCCGGCCATTATATTGGCCTATCCGTCGTCTCCGGCGCCTTTTCCGGTTTACACAGAGGGCTATCCGTTAAATCTGGCCACTTATCCGCTTTATCCGGATAAGCGTTCGTTGCATCCGTGTTTGAGAAACCGCCGGGGGGGTGGGAGGACATGACGGAAACCGCCAAGCTGCTACCCTCGGACGGGGCGGGAGATTACGAGTTTGGCACATCCGTAGCCGCCTCCGGTGACAGAATCCTGGTCGGATCGCCGAGCGCCCACCCTTGTTACCCCTGGGGCGGTACGGGCGCGGCGTACGTGTTCGAGAAGCCGGCGGGCGGATGGGTGAACATGATCGAAACCGTTGAGCTGCTGGCCTCCGACGGTGTGGCGGGTGATAAGTTCGGGTACTCCGTGGCCATCTCCGGTGACGCGGCCGTGATCGGGGCCTGGTGGGACGACGATAACGGCGCCAACTCCGGGTCGGCGTACGTGTTCCGTTGCGACGGATCAAACTGGATCGAGGAAGCCAAGCTCCTGGCCTCCGACGGCGAGGCGGGTGACTGGTTCGGGCAATCCGTGGCCATCTACGACGACAGCGCCGTGATCGGGGCAGAAGCCGACGACGACAACGGCGGTGAGTCTGGCTCGGCGTACGTCTTCCGCTATAACGGCTCAGGCTGGGGCGAGGAAGCCAAGCTCTTGGCCTCCGACGGTGCGGAGGGTGACTTTTTTGGCTTCCCCGTGGCCCTCTCCGGCAACACCGCCGTCATCGGAGCATGGGGGGACAACGACAACGGAGAGTCTGGCTCGGCATACATCTTCCGCTTCGACGGCTCGAGTTGGGTCGAGGAGGGCAAATTGTCGGCCTCCGACGGCGAGAGCGATGACTACTTCGGCTTCTCCGTAGCCATCTCCAGCGACACCGCCGTCATCGGGGCATACCGGGACGACGACGACGGCTCCGGCTCTGGGTCGGCATACGTGTTCGGCGGGATGTCCGACTGTCAACCCAATGGCACGGTGGATATCTGCGACATCACCTACGGTACCAGCCAGGACTGCCAGCCAAACGGTGTCCCCGACGAGTGCGAAGCAGGTGACTTCGACGGCGACGGAGATGTTGACTTGGCCGACTTCGCCGTCTTCTCTAGTTGTTTCACGGGGCCGGGCGGCGGACCGCCTGATTTCGGATGCGGTTTCTTCGACCTCGAGCCGGACAACGACGTGGACCTCGACGACTACGCGGCGTTAGCGGTAGACTTAACCGGCCCGTAAACGCTGACCGTCTACACGCTCGTGGAATCCCCCAAGGCCGTCCCGCCGGGCGGCCTGTTTTTTTGCCCGATCCGGCTTGTTCCCTTGCCCACCTGCCGCCGGGCGCTCCCGACAAGCCCAAAGGGGACATCATATCTATTTCTTGACATGCGGGGAAGCGGGAATTCCTTGGGCAAAACTTGCCCGAGAACCTCAGCCAGAGCCCCCGACGTCACGAAAGCTCCGGCCGACCTTTGGGGAACGAGGGGTTTCCGGCCCGTCTGGAAGCGCCCCGACGCCGTGTTCTGATCCCTCACAAGCCTGGTCGAAAACCCAAGTAGGGTCCGCGGTGAGGGCCGTCCGGTTGGTTGTGCCGGCCCGGAATGGTCCGCACAGAGTTTGGGAATTTTTCT
>JAGLWJ010000117.1 GCA_023133475.1 Phycisphaerae bacterium
AGGTTCCACCCACCCTACGTCTGAAAGCTCCCCCTCAACATGTCCGACGCGAATTCAATCCTTCAACGTTTTTACCGCTGGAACGCTCCAATCTATGATCTTACGCGCTGGGCCATTCTGCGGGGGCGTGAGGCGGCACTCGACGCGCTGTGCCTCACCGCAGGGGATCGCGTTCTGGAAGTCGGTTGTGGTACAGGCCTGAATCTCGTGCGGATTGCCGGGCGGGTCGGCGAGCACGGTTGTGTGGTGGGGGTGGATATTTCATGCCACATGTTGGCCCGAGCCCGTCGCCGTCGGCGGGGGAACATTTATCTGATCCAGGCTGATGCGGCACGGTTGGCTTTGCGGATGCGTTTCGATGCCGTGTTGATGTCTTACTCCTTGACGATGATTCCCGATTGGCGAGGGGCACTCCAGCAGGCCTGCGACCTGCTCAAGCCCGGTGGGATTATTGTGGTGCTGGATTTCGCCGAATGCGATTGTCGGGGCTTTTGGTTTGGGCCGTGGTTCGATCGTTACCTGGCCAGGAATCATGTTAACACCCACCGTGACCTGGAAGGGGTTCTGGCTCGACAGACGAGCAAAGTCGAAAAGCTCAGCCAAGTCCCGGCCTACGTCACCCTTTTGCGTGGCACTGCTGTAGGGCGGGTTCCACCCGCCGTAACATGCTAATCCGGATATTTCACCGCGGAGCACGCAGAGACCGCGGAGAGTTGCGGGGTAGGGAGTTATCGCAATTAGCGTTGAACAGAAAATAAACACACTGTCAAAACCCGACACGCCTTAATTTAGCTGTAACTTCTTTCTAAGAAATACTCTGCGATCTCCGCACTCTCTGCGGTGTGAGAAATGCGGGCTAAAGCCCCAGGTCGCCCCCGCCGAGGTGGACCCATTCCCCCTGCCGATTGCCGCTTACGCTTCGGGCATTGATTCGAGTCGGCGGCGCAAGGTGGTGCGGGTCATTCCCAACAAGCGGGCAGCCTGGGAGACGTTCCCTTTCGCCTGCCGCATCGCCTGCATGATGCGTTGACGATCGGGTTCGCCGTGCGAGTTCTTGCCCGCCGCCAGCGGGGGAATGCCCGCGATGCCCAGATGTTCGACACCTAGCTGATCGTTCTCCTGCAAGAGAATCGCACGTTGCATGACGTGGATGATCTCACGCACATTCCCAGGCCAGTGATAAGCAGTAAGGGCCTCTTGCACCTCCTGGGACAAGGTCACCGGTTTCTTGTGGTACTTCCCAGCCAGCTTGTGCCCGAAGTGCTCGGCGAGCAGAAGGATATCATCACCGCGGTCACGGATCGGAGGGAGGTGGATGTGGAAGGCGTTCAGGCGATAGAAAAGGTCCTCGCGAAAGGTTTTCTCCGCCACCCGGTCTTCCAAATCGGCATTGGTCGCGGCGATGATGCGAACATTGACTTTGATGTCGCGGGTCCCACCAACCCGCCGAAAATTCATCCCCTCCAGCATGGTCAACAGCTTGCTCTGCAAATCGAGAGCCAACTCACCGATTTCATTCAGAAAAACGCTGCCATCCGTGGCAATCTCCAACAGACCACGCTTGGCTGTTTTGGCATCGGTGAATGCCCCGCGCTCATGCCCGAAAAGCTCGGACTCGATCAATTCTCGGGGCAAGGCGGCGCAGTCCACGTGCACAAAAGGTTGACTTGCCAGCGGGCCTATGGCATGGATGTGCTTCGCCAATAAATCCTTACCGGTGCCGGTCTCGCCGGTGATCAAAACGGTGGGCATGGCTGATGCCAACCCCACCCCCGGATTGGCCACCCGCCGGGCGATCTCCAACTCGCGCTGAAGGGCCTCGCTCTTGCCGATGATCTCCGGAACGCTACGCCCGTTCGGCAGGATACGCTCGTACAGCTCAAGCCGTCCCTTGATCCGCTCCGTCTCCAGGTTGCGTTTGAGAATGAACGTGAGCCGATCCAGGTCCACGGGCTTCTCGACGTAATCGTCGGCTCCTTCACGCATGGCTTTGACCGCACTGGGGATCGAGGCAAAAGCAGTCAGCACCACGATGGGAAAACGGCGGTCATCCGCCCGCAAACGCCGGATCAGGTCGATGCCGTCACCGTCCGGCAGCTTGATGTCGACAATCGCCAGATCGGGGTCGAGCTTCTCGAGAATCTCAAGTGCACGAGCCACCGTCTCGGCACAGTGGCACTCATGCCCCATGTCCCCAAGTTCCATTTCCAGGGTGTGAACCAGCGAATGCTCGTCGTCGATAATCAGAATTTTAGCCAAAGCTTACGCTCCATCTGTGGTCGTAGGGCGGGTTCTACCCGCCTTCTTTGCACGGCGCGGTGAGTGGAACCCGCCCTATATCTGTCATTCCGCCCACTCCGGATTCGACACGCGGCGTGGTGGGCAGGCAAAACACAACGATTGTGCCACCACCTGGATTCTCCTGAAATTCGATGGTCCCCCCATGGGCTGCAACCGTGCGCTTGGCCAGGTACAAACCGATGCCCGTCCCGCCGGCTTTGGTGGTGAAGTAAGGCTTGGCGATGCGGTTGCGGATTTCCGGTTGGATACCAGGCCCGGAGTCGATCACCCTCAGTTCGACCTGTTCGGGCTGCTCCCCGCAGTCGCCGATGATGATCCGCACCTCCACGTTGCGAGGCGAAGCCTCAATCGCATTGTCCACCACGCCCGATAGTGCCCGCCGAAGCCGCGATACATCCACCTGAAACACGCGCCCGGCCTTCTCCTCCTCCTCCACCTCGATACGGACACCACGACGCTCCGCGAAAGGGCGAATCACCTTGACAACCCGATCCACCAGCATGCGCACCCCAATCGAGCGGTACTTCAGTTCGATCGGAGTGTTCACCATGAGCAATTCGTGAAGCCAACCAGTCAACGAATCGACGGTCTCGATGGCCCGTGCCTGACTTGCACGGAAGTCGTTGTCCCCCGCCGGTTTGTTCATCCAGGATTGGATCGAGGCGCGAATGCTTGCCAGCGGGTTACGGATATTGTGGGCCACCGACGACGTCACTTCACCGACGGCAGCCAGACGCTCCTGCTCGACCAGGCGGCGCTGACTGGAAGCCAGCGAGTCCGCCATCCAGTTGACCTGCCGGGAAAGGGCTCCCAACTCGTCGTTGGAATGGTGGGGGATGCGATATTCCAGATCGCCGGCTGCGTGCTTCTCGGTGGCGGTCTTGAGCGCTTCCACCGGTCTGAGCATCCCATATCGCACCAGGTAAATGCCGACCGCCACCAGCAAAAAAACCACCAGCGAGTTGACCGAGAGTATGACGGTTACCCAAGTCTGCTTGTCGGCCACCTCCGCGGCGGGGTTGCTGATGGACGCGTTGCTCCGGCGGGCAAGCTCCCCGAGTATCTTCAACATGGGATGGGCATATTCGCGCTTGATCTCGCTCAAAAGCCGCTCGGCTTCCTTACGCTGCCCGTTTTCCACCAGCAATATGCATTGTACGCTTCGCTCGAACAATCGCTCGCCCAACTCCAACAGGCGATCCCGGGATTGGGTCTCTTCGCCGTATTGGAGATCTCTCGTCGAGGGGAGGTCGGAAATCTGCTCTTTGATATTCCGGCACAAGATGCGATAGCGATTGTCGTCCAGCGGTTCGGTTCGCTGGGCGCGGGTTTCCAGTTCGCTCACCAGATCGTCCAGCAAAGCCTGGATATGCAGGGGATGCTGCACGTCGTCGGTGAGCACGTCAAATTGATCGATGGCTGCCTCCATGTAAATGCGGACGCACCACACCGAGATCGCCAAGTTGACTACGATGGAGATACCGAAGATGGCCAACAAAAGATGAAACTTGCCCCGCAAACTCATGGCAGCTTCACGTCACCGGCACGTTGTCTACTTCTTCTTCCCTAGACTGGGGTGACACTCCCAGTCCCATTGCTTTTCAGCCATGGGGTCCTTGGTGGAGACCACGTGCCCCCCGATAAACGAAATGATCATCCTACCACGATGCCGCATAGCGGGAAACCAGTAGTTCTCCAGAAAAACGTTCGGAGTGCAGAAAAATGGGATGTGACAGTTGCTCGGGCTGGTGGTCTTCTCCATGGCCGCCTCGGCATCCACGTCAAAGAGCAACGGGGTGTAGGGGTGATTCAGGATCCGCTCGGTCAGCAACACCGGGGCTTCCCAGAGGATGCCGTTCTTTATCGAGGGGGCGCGGAATAACCGCCGGTTCATCGCATAACTGACCTTCTCGCGCGGATCAACAGCGGGTGTCCAGGAAGTCATGTCGCCCCCACGCCGACCCAGCCCCGGTGGGGCCGACGGGCAGATGATCGGCCTTTGACCCGGACGATACGCCTCGTACGTGATTCCCTTGCTCTCCCAGAACTCGCCCACTTCGTAGAGGCTTTCGAGAAAGTCCCTCGCATCGAAGCGCGAACCAAACTGCTCGCTGTCCCCTCGATAGCCATGAGCGTATGTGTCGGCGAAGATGCGGAATTCCACCGCCGCAAATCGCCCATGGTTCATACACACAAAGCTCTTGGCCTGCTGCCGGGCACTTACCAACGAGGGCACCAGCAACGACAACAACAGACTCACCAATGAGAGCACGACCAGCAACTCAATCAGTGTGTAGGCGCACGGATTCACCCTCGCGCCCTTCCTGCCGAGTTCCGGGCCGACCACCGCCGGGCCGATCAGCCTGGCCATCTTCCTCCCTCCATTTAAGGATTGTTCAAAACGGAGACAAAAACCGTATAGTCGCCAAGGTCCACGTCCAGGTCCCCGTTGTCGTCGAACGCATCTATGCAACCGACGTTAGCCAACACCTCCGGGTTTAATGGCTGCGTCGAATAGCACTTCTGAAACGCCTGGTAGTCCTCAAGGTCCACATCCCCGTCGTTGTCGTAGTCGCACGGGTCTTGTTCGGGGAACCCGCTGATGGACACCAGCCCATCGTAATCAATGTCGTGCACACTGAACCGGTCCGAGAAACTGGCCCGGTCGATCTGATTGTTAATCTCCTCGTCAGCGTCATAGCCCAATTCGCCGTCATGGGCAACAATATAGCTACTTAACATCTGACGATCTGTTTTGGAAACCAGCCCGTCACCGTTGAAATCGCCGGGGGCTATGTCAGGCCAGGCGTCTGTCCACGCTACAATTTTGCCTCCCTGGGCAACCTCGTCGAGGGCTGTCCCGAACAGCATCGTGCATCGCCAATTCCAGGGGTCCAGGTGGTCCAAAGGGTCCTGATCCTCCCACTGGGCCAACAACGGGCGATAGGTGTGATATGACGTGCCTGGTGGCGGGTCCCCGGCACTGAGGTTCAGGTCGTACATGGCTTCGTGAATGGAATTGGCGTTCCCCGCGAAGAAATCGATGCCCTCAGGGGGCTCGCCGTAGAGTTCGGCATGAGCGTCGTTGTCAAGCGGGTAGACGAACGACACAGTTGTGACATCATCGGCGATGGAGTGCTTGAAGCGAACGGTGATATACGGCCTATACAATGTGCTATAGGTGATGGGGTCATACCCCCGGGCGCGCCAGAAGAAGTCCCCGCCCACGATCCAGGTTTCGCCGGCCTCGAATATCTCGTCGGCATCGCCCTCGATGCGGTCTATATTGTAGAAGTGATCCCCTTGGCAGAAAAGGGCGAACTCCTGCCCGCTACGATGGGTTGCCGGAACCGCATTGAAATCGCCGCTCCATGGCTCCCCGTCGGTGTTGATTCGGTCTCTAAACCGCTCCCCTTGCGGAATGCCGCCCCAGCGAGCGATGTTGTCGTCATAGCCAAGGTGCGGCTCCTCCGTGTCACCACCGGTCTCTTCGTTGGCATCCATGTCAAACTCTACCCAATAAAACACTGGGTTGATGCCGTATTGAATCGGGTCATAAAGCCCGTTCACGTCACCCAGCGGGTTGAGCAACTCACAAAAAACCATGTCCAGCCGAAAGAAACCACCATTGGTGCTGTAATTCCCGAAGTACGGGTCTGCGAAAGCATCGGTCGGCGCCCACCGCCCGAGCGTGGCATAATCCAACTCCGGCCAGTTGCCGATCACCGGGTCAACGCTGGGGTCCGCGTCGGTCCGATGCAACGCCATGTCATCCGCCGCATCCATGAAAACCTGTTTAACCCCCTTAATCGGGGTGGGATCGGCAAGGTCCCCGGGAGGATCGTCGGCGAACACCGGCACCACAAAAAACATACCAACACAAATTGCTATATGTATTGGGGCACTCAAAACTGGCATTGCTATACCCTCAATGAAACAGGTGGATACAACAATGAAATGAACCCACCCTTAACCTATCTTTACAATACCACCTATGAACATATAGTGCAAGCGAGAAAATAGCCATTCGTGGGGCATGGTCATATTCCGGTATCCGGTGGATGTGACCATGCTCTGTGGCCCGGTTGATTTTCTTGATCCACACTTCAATTGGTTGGATGCCATGCAACGCCGTGAACCCAATGTTTGCGTTCTTGTTCGTATTCTTAGCCTC
>JAGLWJ010000118.1 GCA_023133475.1 Phycisphaerae bacterium
TCGTTTTTTCTTTCCACTTCAATCTGCGCCGCACAAGCCAGGAACGCGCTTAACCCCTTGCTGAGGCACGGGTTAGGCGCTGCGGCAATCTGCGCGGTTTTTTTCTCCAGTCAACCTCGCGTGTGAGCGTGGCGACCTGGAACAGTGCCGAAGCTACTACGAGCGCCGGCGGAATCTGGCGGCCGAACTGATTGCGCGCGATCCCGACAACATCGCTCGCCGCGTGAATCAGTACCTCAGCCTGAGTCTTCTGGCCGAGTTGGAGCGCAGCCTGGGCAACGAGAACCGGTCCGGACCGCTGTACAGGCAGGCGCACGAAGTGGCCGTGCGGCTCGTCGCCGCTGAGCCGCAGCATCCACGCTACTTGCGACACTTGGCGCAGAGTCTTGTGAACCTGGGATGCTACGTCGAGTGTGCCGACAACATAGCCGGGCGCGGGCATTGGCTAGATCAAGCGATCGAGATTCACCGCCGTTTGGCGGCGGCTGAGCCCAATTCGGTCGACTGTAAAGCGGGGTTGGGGGCTATCCTCGTCACCCGTGCTCAACAGTTTCACGACAGGGGCGATGATGCGCGGGCGCGGATGTTGGCTGCGGAGGCGATACCGCTGCTGGAGCGAGTCACGGCTGCACGGCCACGAGATTGGGGCACGTGGGGCAAGTTGCTCAACGCGCATCGACTCCATGCCATCGCGCTGCACGCTGCCGTGCAGACCGCAGAGGCCGCTCGGGCGGCGGAGGCCGCCTTGCGCATATGTTCCATGCTGGTCGCGGAGCCGGACTCCTCACCGGCCGCTCTCTCGTACTGCGCCAGCACCCTGCTGACGATTCGCCCCGAGGAAGCGCGGGATACTGAGCGTGCGGTGGAGATCGCTGAGCGCGTGGTGCGGCTGGTGGCTGCTCGATCCCCCATTCAATACCGTGGCGCCCGCGCGTATTACCCCGCAGGAATACTGGCCCTGGCTCATGCCGCCGCCGAGAACTGGCCGGAAGCCACCCACTGGCAGCAACTGGCGATCGAAGTCTGCATCGATCCCGCTGATCGAGCTTTGCTGGAGAAGAACCTCGCCCGCTACCGCGCCGCGGCTGAGGCGACGGTCCCGTCTGCCCCTCCGGATTCGCAAGCTCCGTAACGCCGAACACGGGCACAGCCGCTCTGTCGCCCCCAATCCCGTGAGAATTCGCACGCGGTCAGTGGTTGTAACTCATTTCGTAACCGTGCCACCCCAGAGGGCGTAAACGGTTACCTCATTTCTACATCGCCTGTTACGGCGCACACGCAGAAATTTCCAGGAAATATCTCTAAGGTCCGCCGCCCACGCCTCTAGTACTTGGCGAAGAGCGTTGTGACTTGCCGCTCCGCCGGACGATCGAGAGAGCCTGGCGGGCTTGGTCTTTTCGCAAGTCAGAGGCTGCGCTTCGGAGTGAGGCGGACAGCCGGTCATTCTGCAACGCGCGTTCAGCAAGACTCCTTCTGGAGGGACACGGACATGCTTACCGTATCGATTCGCCGAGGAATATGGACGATTCTGGCCGGTTGCGTTTTGGCATTCTGGGTTGGAGCCGGAGCGGCCTGGGCCGACGACTGCAACAGCAACGGCATTCAGGACGACCAGGACATCGCCGACGGCTACAGCGAAGACTGTAACAGCAATGGCGTACCCGACGAGTGCGACATCGACAGCGTCATGAGTCTGGACTGCCAGTCGAATGGCGTGCCGGACGAATGCGAGTTGGCTGCCGTCAACGGGCTGGCCGGCGCATACTACGATGAGCTCGATTTCCAGGGACCGGTGAAGGGACGGATTGATCCCGCGGTCGATTTTCAGGGCGGTGGAACTTGGCCGGGGCTCGGGATCGCCACAAGCACGTTCACCGTGCGCTGGACGGGATACGTGATTACCCCGAGCGTGTCCGGCGAGTACGAGTTCTTTACGGTAACCGACGACGGCACGCGACTGTGGGTCAACGGCATCCAACTGGTCGACAAGTGGGTCACGCAAGGGCCCGCGGAGTGGTCGGGCACGCTCCACCTTGATGCCGACAGCCAGTACTGGATCGTCATGGAGTACTTCGAGCAAGGCGGAGGCGAGACCGCCGAGCTGCGCTGGCAGCCGCCCGGCTTGGCCAAGGAGATCATTCCGTCGGCCAACCTGATCCCCGGCTTCGACTGCAACACGAACGGTATTCCGGATGATTGCGACATTACCTCCAGCACGAGCGAGGACCTGTATCTCAACGGCGTGCCGGATGAGTGCGAAGTGCTCGACTGCAACACCAACGGCGTACCGGACGACCAGGATATTGCCGGGGGCTACAGTCAGGACTGCAACGCCAACAACGTGCCTGACGAGTGCGAGATCGAATGGGGCTGGGTCACGGATTGTGATGAGAGCGGAATCCCTGACGAATGTGAGGGCCTTAGCGGTGCACCGGTGCTCTACGTCGACAAGAACGCGACCGGGCTTGCGACCGGGCTGTCGTGGCAGGACGCATTCCCTGAGCTGCGCACGGCACTGTGCCTAGCCGCGGCTAACCCGGTTGTCCAAGAAATCCGTGTTGCCACGGGGATATACACGCCAGCACCGGCTGGCACTGATCGTCTATCCACGTTCCAGCTACTTGATGGGTTGACTCTCGCAGGAGCGTACGCGGGTTCAGCCAATCCCGGGAATCCCGATGAGCGTGACACCACGTCGTACACGACGATCTTGAGCGGGGATCTCAGCGGCGACGACGATGGCTGGAGCAACCGCGAAGATAATTGCTTCAACGTGGTCATAGCAGGGGGTCAAGATGTCTCCGCGGTCCTGGATGGGTTTACGATCACCGCAGGAAACGCCAACGGGAGCGGATCCTACGGTCGCGGTGGCGGGATCTTCATCGAACGCGGAAGTCCCAGGATCTTGAACTGCCATGTGCACAGCAACTACGCCGGCAACATCGGTGGAGGTGTCTTTGTCAGATGGTCGGATGCTAACCTCACAGAGTGCCTGTTCGAGGAGAACTGGGCCGCTGGATATGGGGGTGGTATCGGTTTCCTGTGGGGCGGCGTTGGTCCGCCGCAGGTAAGCCGTTGCGTTTTTCTGGGTAACCGTGCCAACCATGGCGGTGCCATTAGCGTCGACGCAGTGGCTGGCAACCGTGCGGGCACGATCAGCGGCTGCCTCTTTACCGGCAACCACGCTGACACCCACGGTGGCGCCCTAAATGTGATGTACAACTCCGATTGGACGGCACAGCGACGCTCGACGTCCATCACTCGTGCGTTGAAGGCTGGACCGGCACGTTGGGCGGCTCGGGCAACTTCGACGCCGACCCGCTCTTCGTCCAGAATTCGGATGACGGCGGGGACGGCTGGAACATCGGCGATGTGAACGACGATTATGGCGATCTGCACCTTCTGGACGGGTCGCCATGCGTGAATCGAGGCGACAACACGTCGCCGGGCATTTCGCCGTTCGACATCGATGCCGAGTCGCGGTTTCAGCACTGCCGGATCGATATCGGAGCCGATGAATCTCCCTTCTACAATGACTGCAACAGCAATGGCACGGCGGACTGGTGCGAGCTCTTTCTGGCCGGCGGCGAGAACCTGCTTCTCAATCCCGGTGCCGAATCTGGAAACGTCGACGGCTGGGTGGCCACGCAGGGCTACTCCACACGAAGCGGTGACCCTGATCCCTACGAAGGAAGCTACTACTTCTACGCTGGAGCAGGTCCAGCACATACGCTCGAACAAACCATCGACCTGATCGAGTTGGGATTCTCTGCGGCGACACTCGACAGCGGTGCGCTCACCGCTCATGTGGGTGGCTATCAGCATTCCTGGTGGCAACAGGCCGATCAGGGTCAGATCTCCGTCGAGTTTCAGGATGGCAGCGGCATTGCCCTTGAGACCTTCATCGGCCCCGTGCTCGCCGTTACTGAATGGACGCTAGTTGAGGACGAACGCGCGTTGCCAATTGGCACACGGTTCATTCGTTTTCTATTTGCAGCTACGCGACAGGCTGGCACCAGCAATGATGCCTACTTGGATGGCACGTTCGTTAGCCTCACGGATACGAACTTCACCGACTGCAACGCGAACAGCGTGCCGGATGATTGCGACGTCGATCCAAGTGACCCGGACGGAAATGGCTGGGTCAGTCCGGACGCCAACGGCAACGGCGTCCCGGACGAGTGCGAGGGGGCGACAACATGGTATGTGGATGATAACGCGGTCGGCGCCAACGACGGCACCAGTTGGACTGACGCCTTTACTGATCTTCAGGACGCCCTGGCAGTCGCGCAATCGCTCGACCAAGTCTGGGTCGCCGAGGGCACGTACACGCCGGCCGGTCCCGGTGGTGACCGCACGGCCACGTTCACATTGCTAAACGGAGTCGTCCTGTACGGCGGGTTCGACGGAACTGAGACGAGCGCCCAGGAGCGAGCCGGGCTGTTTGAGCAGACCATCCTCAGCGGTGATCTCAACAGCGATGACGCCGGCTGGAGCAACCGTGCCGACAACAGCTTCAACGTGCTCGTCGGCAGTCTGACTGACAACACGGCTATTCTGGATGGCTTCACCGTAACCGGCGGGCAGGCCGACGGCGTGGAAGAGCAAGAACGACACGGCGGCGGCCTGTACCTGGACCACGGCGACAGCAATTTCGGGTTGATCGACCACGCCAACGGATCCGAACTGGACGTGGCCTATGCGACTGTGCAGGACGGCGTCCTATACCTCTTGCTGGCCGGCAACCTCGAGTCGAACTTCAACAACCTTGATATCTTCCTTGACACGACACCCGGCGAGGGACAGAACCGCCTGCGGGGCGACAACCCCAACGTCAATGGTGATGCTCTCAACCGCATGGGCGACGATGGCAGCGGCAACGGCCTGACATTTGACGCGGGTTTCGCGCCGGACCATTACCTCACGCTGGAGTGCGGCGACACGCCCTTCGCCCTGTTCGTGCACTATTCCGAAGTCCTGACTGCTGGCGGTGGATCCACGGCCTACCTCGGCAAGACCACGGCCGGCAGCGACGGCGTGCTGACCGACGGGAATAACCTGATCAACGTGCGCGCGACGATCGACAACAGCAACATTGCCGGCGTCACGGGAGGCACGGGGCCGGACTTGGGCTTGGGCGTTATCACGGGCATCGAGATTGCCGTACCGCTTGATGCGATCGGCAACCCGACGGACGTAAGAATCTGCGCATTTGTCAACGGCGTGGGCAACGACTGGATCTCAAACCAGGTGCTCGGCCCGATCGGAACCGGCGACAACTTCGGCGAGCCGCGCGATGTTGATTTCGTCGCCGTCGCCGGTGCCCAGTTCTTCTGGGTGCTGTTCACGGACTGCAACAGCAACGACATACCGGATGTAGAGGACCTGGCCAATTGCGACGGCAGCGCGTGGTGCGATGACTGCAACAGCAACGGCGTGCTCGACGAATGCGACGTGGATCCCAACGACCCCGACGGAAACGGCCAAGTCAGTGAGGACCTCAACGGCAATAATATCCCGGATGAGTGCGAAGTCGCCGCGATCTGGTACGTCAATGACGATGCCGCTGGCGACAACGACGGCACGAGTTGGGCGGATGCTTTCACCGATTTGCAGGATGCGCTCGCCATCGCGCTGCCCTCGCACAACATTTGGGTTGCGGCGGGAACCTACACACCGGCAGGGTCGGGCGGCGATCGCGGTGCCGCGTTTACCCTCGCTTCCGGAGTGTCCTTGTTGGGCGGTTTTGACGGAACGGAAACGACTCTCGCAGAGTGCGCTGGGTTGTTCGATCAGACGGTTCTCAGCGGTGACCTGAATGGCGACGACGGTTCGACCGGCAACGGCGAGAATAGCTACCACGTGATTACTGCCGGCAACATCGCCCAAACGACGGTCCTCGATGGTTTCACCATCACCGCCGGCAACGCGGACGGCAGTGACCCGGACGACGATGGCGGTGCTTTGCACGTGACCGCATCTGATCTGACGGTTGGCAATTGTACGTTCGACGGTAGCCGCGCCACGGACCATGGCGGCGCCGTGTTCGCGGGTAGCGGCGGCACTCTGCAATTCTCCGATTGCGTGTTTGAGGCCAACGATGCCAGTGGCGGCGGCGGAATGTGGATTGACGGTGTCGCAACAAGTGTTGAGAGCTGCTCGTTTACCGGTAACACTGCCGAGTTCGGTGCGGGATTGGATATCGTTGGGGATCAAGCCGTTGCGGTCAGCGGCTGTTCATTCACCGGCAACCTCGCCAACAGCTCCGGCGGTGGATTACTCGTGAGCGCCGACGCGCCAGTCGATGTGCTGAACTGCTCGTTTGAGCGCAACGAAGCCTATCCGGGAACCGCCTACGGTGGAGGTGGACTGCTCATCTTCGCGGGTGATCTGGCCGTGGTGAATTCCGTTTTCTCGGCCAATACGGGCCAGCCGTACGGCGGCGCCATATGGGCTCAGGGCACGAGCACGACGCTGGCCGTCGTGAATTGCACCGTGGGCGGAAACACCTCCGATAGCGGTGGCGGCCTGGGCACCTGGAATCTGGCGGCGGAAGCCGTGGTAACCAACTGCGTCATCTGGGGGAACCAGGATAGCGGAGGCATGGACGAATCCGCACAGGTCTTCGGCACAACGGCTGTCACCTACAGTTGCATCCAGGGCTTGGACGCCCTGGCGGGCAACGGTAACGTCGGCGACGATCCTCTCTTCGTCCGCGCTCCGTATCCGGACCTCGACGACTCCGGTGACTTGCGCCTCTCTCGTGGCTCGCCCGGCATCGATATGGGGACGAACACTACCAATCCTCCACTCCCCGCAACCGACCTTGACGGAGACCCGCGTATTCTCAACGGGACCGTGGACATGGGAGCCTACGAAGGTGAGCAGCAGGCGCTCTTCGTGGAACCCGGCATCCTCGCAATTCCGGAAGGCGGTACGAACACATTCACGGTCGCGTTGGCATGCGATCCGCAGGATACGGTCGAGGTGACCGTTGCCCCGGAATCGGGCGATCCGGACCTCTTCGTCGCACTTGGCGGTACACTGTGGTTCGATTCCCAGAACTACTCGACTCCACAGACCGTCACACTCGGCGCAGACGAGGATACCGATTACCTGGAAGGTACGGCGACATTCGCCATCAGCGCCGGCGGGATCAGTGCCAATCGCGTCATTACCCAGGAAAACGAGAATGACGCGGCACCAGTCCCCGGTTTTCTGCTGGTCGGTGGCGTATACAGCAACAGCGTCGTGTGGAAAAACGAGGACTCCGGGTTGGTTTCTGAGTTCGTGCCGGGCCAGGGGTCAATGGCGTCGCCGTACGATTTGACGTATGGCCCGGATGGCCACCTCTACGTAATCGGTGGCTACACCGACAGCATCGTGCGATATGACGGCCAAACGGGAGAGTGGCTGGATGTGTTTGTGTCGATGAACGAAGGAGGGCTCAGTGGGTCCCGGGGATTGACTTTCGGCGCTGATGGAGATCTCTATGTTAGCAGCATGCTAACAGGGGAGATTCTGCGTTTCGACGGACAGACCGGTGCCTTCCTCGATGTGTTCGTGGCTGCCGGTGTTGGTGGCTTGAGCTATCCACACCATCTGATCTTCGGTGTGGATGGGAACCTTTACGTTTGTAGCGTCTCTGACGAGATCTTACGCTACGATGGGCCGACGGGGGCATTCCTGGATGAGGCTCTGACAAGCATCGACCTGCCGTGGGGCATCGTACTGGGACCGGATGACAACCTCTACGTTTGCGCGGCTAACACGGACGAGGTCATTCAACTAGGCGGGGGCGTGTTCGTCTCAGCCGGGTCGGGCGGTCTGTATGATCCGAAGGGACTGTCGTTCGATGGCAACGGCAACCTCCTCGTCGCGTCCCGGCGGACCGCTCAGATTCTCCAATACGACGGCTCGGACGGATCTTTCATCGCCGCGTTTGCGGGCGGCGGGAGCGGCGGCGTGATTCGTCCGCGGGGCATCACCTATGGGCCGGATGCCAACCTCTATGTGAGCAGTGATATCACCGACGAAGTTCTGCGCTATGACGGATACACTGGTGCGTTCGTGGATGATTTCGTCGCGCCGGAGAGCGGCGGCCTGTCTCAACCGATCGGCCTGACTGTTGGGCCAGACGGACACTGGTACGTGGCCGATATCGACAACGACAACGTCCTCCGTTTCGACGGCACCAACGGCTCGTTCATCGATGAGTTCGTGGTCGCCGGCAGCGGCGGCTTGATTAGTCCGTCGGGCGTGATCTTCGGCCCGCATGGCAACCTGTTCGTCAGCGACTTCTATGGCAATAACGTGCTCCGCTACTATGGCCCCACCGGCGGGTTCGTAGACGAGTTTATTCCAGCCGGCAGTACCGGCCTCGACGGCCCGCAGCGTATGGTGTGGATGCCCGATTTCGTCCAGCCGGGCGATTTCGATGATGACGGCGACGTGGACCTGGACGACTTTGCCGACTGGGATGACTGCATGACCGGCCCAGAGGCCGGGCCATACGGAGAAGGTTGCCGCGCTTTCGATTTCGACCACGACGGCGATGTTGATCTTGCCGATTTCGCCGCCCTTCAGCGGGCGTTCGGCCAGCCGTAGCCGGGGATGGCCATTTTGTGTGGCACAAGGCTGACGGGGGCCATGACATCCAACGCAGCGAACCCAGAGATACGTGTTCATGAACACGATGACGCATTCTCAGCCCCTGAAAGGGGCGACGGAATACGAACAAGAACGAAAACATTGGGTTCACAGCGTTGCATGGCATTCAACCAATTGAAGTGTAGACCGAAAAAAACAGTCGCACCACAGAGCATGGTCACACCGGTCATCATGGCGTGTGCGGTATGGCCTGTTGCCCGGGACCACCATTGCCTGATAAACTCGCCACGAACGTCGACCGTTTGGTGGTCGTCGGCAGGCCTCAGGAAGAGCAGGTTGTGATGGCCCAGGGACCAGGCTCATTTCCGGATACGCGGACGACGCTCATCCGGCGCCTGTCCGACTACTCGGACGAACGCTGGCGTACGTTCTTCGAAATCTACGGCCCGCTGGTCTATCGCATCGCGCGGCGTGCCGGGTTGAACCAGAACGACGCCGAGGAAGTGCTGGCCAACGTAATGCGCAGCTTCGTCCAGGCGGTTCAGCGAGGCTTTGAGGTCGATCATCGCATCGGGCTCTTTCGCAGCTACCTGAAGACCATGACGAGCCATGAGATCGCCGCGTGGCGGCGGCAACAGCAGAAGCACGCCGGCATCACCGTGAATCACCTTTACGTGATCAAGCACGCGATGATGAAGAAGCTGCGCCGCATTTGGGATCAACTAGCTCGTGAGTTGGGAGAGGTGTAGCATGCCGTGTCCAACAGATGCCGAACTGCAGGCCTATGCCCGGAGCCCTGGCGCCGGCGATGCGCTCAACGATCACTTGCGCACGTGCGCTGCCTGCCGGCAACGTATGGAATCGCTGGTCGAGGACGCTGACACGCTCGAAGAGCTGCTCGCCGCGTGGGTGGACAAGCTGGATGACGGAACTGAACAAAGAATCGCGGAAATCTGTCGTGGTGCGAGTGAGGGGCTCCCGCCGTCACCCAGTCCCCCGGCGACGCCACCAAAGCCCTGACGCAGCCTCAACTGCGGGGAGCATCCTTGGCAATTGACTCGTCTGCTCACGCTGAGCCTCTGACCATGCACCTTTTCGACATTCAACCCGTTGCCGATGCGCTCGCTTCCCGGGCCGCCGAGAAGCAGTGCCTTTGCGTGGCAATCGACGGCGCTGGCGGTTCCGGCAAATCCACGTTGGCCCGTGAACTCGCCGCCGCAACCGGCGCCACCGTCGTGCATGGCGACGATTTCTATTGCGTCATGGACGAAGCGGTGCGGGCCGCCCTCACACCCGAACAAGGCTATCGGCGCAACTTCGATTGGCAGCGCTGGCGAGACCAACTTCTGGAGCCCCTCTCTTGCGGCGTCGCTGCCAACTACCAAGTCTACGACTGGGAGCGGAACGTGCTCGGCAAGTGTGTGCGGGTCAACGCCCGCGGCATCATCCTCATCGAAGGCGTCACTTCCTGCCGGCCCGAGCTGCGCGATTACTACGATGTGAAGATCTATGTGGAAACGCCGCGCGACCTGTGCATGGCTCGGCTGCGCGAACGTGGGCACGGTACCCCGGAAGAGTGGCTCCAGCGGTGGGCTGCAGCAGAGGTATGGTACGCGGCGAACGAACTGGACTTGGACGGTTTCGACGTTAAATTCTGCGGCAACTAGGGCGTTCTTCTTCGGGGTCTTTGAGCGGCTCGCAAGTGACCTGCTGAAAGTGGTAGTACCACCTCTAAACGCGACAGAATGCGAAGGCTTGCGAAAACCGCGAATCACGCTAAGATACTGCAAACACAGGCTTTGAGAGCCAAATCGGTCAGAGCAGGCCCTAGCTTCCCAAACTGGACGTCATCAATCGTGGCTTTCGGCGCGCCAGCGCAAGGTATTGCTTGGCAATAGTTTACGCGACAGAACATGCCTGACACTGCGCGAAGTGGGTCAAGAGTGGGTCAGTCAGGACTGGCAGCCCCGAGGGGCTTCTGAGATGCCACGTGTTCCGTTCGTCGCAAACCAGTTGCTTCCCCTTCCGGTGCCGCGGCCACAACGGGACGACCGCATCTGCCGCACGTTGAAGGGTGACAGTCCCGCTACGCTCGTGTATCTTTTGGCACAAGGCGGTTGCTCCAAGGGGTCGTGCGGTGGCGTTGCTCGTGTCAACTCGGGTGTTTGGTAAACGGAAGCCGCTCCTGGACGATTTCGGTGTGCCTCCTCCAGCGGCTGTCCCCGGCGGAGATGACCTCCGGCTCAGGGACGTGATCGAGCACGTGGTCCGCCACGAAGTGGATGAGTTCAAGCGGCGACAGAGTGCCCGTCGTTTTGACCGGGTGCTTTCCGGCGCCCAGATCGCGGAAGCAGCGACACGCGGTAAGGTGGACCCCGCGTCGAAGGACTTCAAACAGGGGGTCGACATGGGCGCCGCGGTCGGAAATGCACTCCAGGCATTCGAGGACGGTCTCTATCTCGTGATCATCGACGAAGTCGAACGTCGGTCGCTTGATGAGCCGGTGCGCCTGGCTGAAAACAGCCGACTCGTGTTCATTCGTCTCACTTTCCTCGCAGGGGCTTGAGTTTCATGGGGAGGATTCAGGATGCCGGAGCATGAAGATATCGAGAGACAGCTTCAGGCCGCCCGCGAGGCAAAGTGGGTCGACAATCGAATCAAGAAGATCACCCGATGGCCTGGGAAGAAGCGGGAGACGCTCCGCGACTTGATCGGACCGTCTCGCCGGTTGTATGACGACGAGGTCTTCAGCAACCGGATCGAGAAGGCGCAGCAGTACTTCAAGAACCTGGATGACAAGCAGCGACAGAAGCTGTGGACCGGCTTGTTTCCACGGCTTGCCCCGCACCTGGAGCGTGCCTGGCTGGACGCCGGCGAACGGCCATACCAATTCGGCTACGCTCGCTTTCCGTTTCGCGCACCCCATCGCGCAGAGACAATCGGTGAGTCTCGTGCCCATTTTTTCGTGCTGGCATGCGAGGCACTCCACGGATTCGATCCGAACGCCGAATGGCTCGCCGCGTGGGCGCCGCATCTTGATTGCGATCACCGTGATCCGCGCATTATCGGTTGGATTCTCGGGTCCGTCTTGCGGGGCGGCGGGGAAGACGCCGATGCGGTTCGAGCGGTGCTGGTGGATTCCATCAGCGGTGAGCATGAAATCGGTCAGATGGGGCAGCACGCCGTAGTAGCGTTTCTGAACTCAAATGACCACGAGGATTGGGAGATCATCGGGAAGTTGCTGATCGCGGCCCAGCGCCAGGAAGGGCTTCGTCAGGCTATTCTGGAAGCCGTCGATGAAGCGAGTCCGGACGCGTTCCGGTACATGCTCGGCCTCATCCTGGAGCACGACCTGGGGCGGTTCAGTGCAACGGTGCGAGCCTTCGACGTCTGGCTTGGCATGCAGTGGGCGGGCGGCAGTGCGAAGGTCGTGAACGCGGGCGTTCGTCGACTCGCCGAGTTGTTCGACGATGAAACCGAACGAGAGAAGGCGGTTCGTCAGGGTGATCCGGAGGACGCCTCCCTGGCTCTGTGGGTAACCGCCTACGAGGATGCCGAGCAGGCTATCAAGCTGGCGGCACCACTCCTTGAAGAGCCAACTCCGGAACGGCGATTCGTCGCATTGCGGACGATTGAACGCCTGGCGCTGTTTCCGGAGTCTCTCGAGCTTATCGCATCGAGGATTGTCCTCGGTGCCGAAGACGATCCACGACTGCAAAGGATGAGCGTGGACTTCCTGTCGCGCGTGGAGTGGGTAGCGGTCTCGGACGAATTGTTCAACGCCACCGCGGGACTGTTCGAGCGTCTGCCCGCGAAGAAGAAAAAGCTCGACCCAATCGTCTGGCCGTGGGCGCAGTACACACTCGATCGACGAAGTGTGGCGGCGGCGTTGCAGGCTATGGCGATGGGATCGCCGGAGAAGCTCATTCCATTTGCCGGGGCGCTGAGCAGCGGTGGTTGCGTAGGCGTTATCTGTGAGTTGGCGGGGATTGGTGAGTTCTGGAGCGGCGGGCAACGCCGGGAGAGAAAACGACGCAAGCTCACGCCCAAGGCTCGCCAACTCATGCTCGATCTGGTGGGTGACACGCGCCAGAATGTACAAAAAGCAGCCTTCGAGGCCATCGCTACCCTGCGCGTCGAGGACGACGAGGTTGAACGGCTGCTTGGCCTTCTGCATCGGACTGCGGCCGCACTCCGAGCCGGGGCGATCGGCCGACTTTCAAAGCTATCCGATGGTCGGGCGATCGAAATCATCAGTCATCTGGTCTCGGACAACAACTCCAAGAGGAGAGCCGCGGGGCTCGAACTCGCGAGCCACCTGGTCGAGTCGAACCGATCCAAAAAGAAGGTTCTCAATGTCATCGCCGAGCACCGCGAGACGCTGACCGAGCCGGAACTCGTGGAGGTCGCGGACCGGCTCCTGGGCGGGGAGGCTGAAGCCGTCACCCTGGATGACTGTCTGGGGCTGGTGCCTACAGGCAGTCGGTCCGCGCTGCCGCAGCCGAAGTATGTCGGCGTGCAGCTTGAGACCGATGCTGCGAAAGCGTACCTCAAGGAGCTGGCGGATCTGTTCCTGGGGCACGGCGAGACGGAGATCGAGGTCGAACGCGAGCACTCGAAGCAGCGGGTGCTCCTGGCTTCGGCTGGTTGGGGCTTTCCCACGCCCAAGCGTGACGCCGACCCGCTTGAGGACGCCAAAGAGCGTCTACCATTGGCTGATACCTGGTTGGCTTGGCTCGCCGAGCGCCCCACCGTGTGTCGGGATGATGACAGGTTGGAATTGGTGCGTGCGTGGGCGTGGACCGTACGAGGCAATTCCTACCTGGGCTTACTGCCGGCGCCGTTTCGAAAGCGTCACGCTTGGGACATCGTCAATGGCTTCGAGCACCTCGTCGAGTGGATGCTCGTGCTGTCCGGCGCTTCGGGGGGTGGCGACTTGCTCGTCCAGCATGTTGAGGACTCGCTCGCGAAGGCATCACTCAGTGCTGAAGAGAAGAAGGATAGCAAGGAGGAGCGCAGTTACCTGTACCATCGAAGCAGCGTAGCCGGCCGCCTTGGGATCGTTAAACGCTACCTGGATCGGAGTCGTGCCGACATCACTGACGAATGCAAGAAACGGCTTGCATTGCTGTCTATGCTTGCTCTCGAACGAGGACTCCCGGGGTGTGAATGCGGTCCTTCGCTGGACCTGTTCACGGCGGCCTATGAAGCGGGAGTGCTTAACGAGGCTGATTTCCTCTGGCTGCTACTGCATCCCCGCAAGGCAGAGTATCGAATCTGGGGATCGCCGCTTACATTCGGACCGATCCGAGAGGTGACCGGTCTATGCCAGGCCAAGGTCCTCGAGGGTCACTCCAAGCTCGCGGAGGCCGCCGGGCGGATGCGCAATCGACTCGTCGAAGTCGAACTCACGCGCGGCGAGCGTTTGACGCCCGCGAGTCTGCCGGCGGCGGAACTGCGGCACGCGGGTGGTGCCGATGTGCTCTTCAAGTTGATCGCAGCCTTGGGACGCGACAAGATTGTTCGTCAGCACGAATGGGGGGATCCGACGCGGGTGTTCTCGTTCAGCCGGCTCATGTCGGTCACGTCTCCCGGCGAGACGGACACTCTTGACCGATTCGCGGAGATCTACGAAGAGTCGGGACTGAAACCGGCACGATTGCTTGAAGTAGTGATGTTCGCCCCGCAGTGGGCGGGCCACGTGCAGCACGCACTTCGTATGAAGGGCCTCGAAGATGCGGTGTGGTGGATCCACGCCCACACGAAGCAGAACGCATATTGGCAGGGTCAGGAGTTCCGGGACCTGTGGGCCGCACGCATTAGCGAGCGGACCGAGCTTGAGGCGGAGGATATGGAGGAAGGCGCCGTCGACGTTGCGTGGTTCCGCCGCGTGATCGACGTCGTCGGCCCTGACGGCTGGGACCAACTCCAGAAACCAGCCAGGTATGCATCCAACAGCGGCGGGCACAAGCGCGCCCAGCTCTTCGCCGACGCGATGTTGGCCCGCGTCACGACGAACGAACTGGTAACCAGGATCGACGAAAAACGCCATCAAGATTCGGTCCGTGCGCTGGGGCTTGTGCCTCTGCCATCGAAACGTGGCGAAGCCAGGGCAGAGACGCTGCGCCGCTACCAACGGCTTCAGGAATTCAAGCGCGAGAGCCGCAAGTTCGGCAGTCAGCGTCAGGCGAGCGAAGGCCGAGCGGTCGAGATCGGCATGCAAAACCTGGCTCGCACCGCGGGCTATCGGGATCCGCGACGCTTCCAGTGGGCGATGGAGGCCGAGGCGGTCGCGGATCTGGCCCGGGGACCGGTCAGTGTCACCGCCGAGGAAACGACGGTATCGCTTGCGATCACTCCGGAGGGTGATCCCGAACTTACCGTTGTGAAGAAGGGACGTCGATTGAAGAGCGTGCCGGCGAAGCTGCGGAAGCAAGAGCAGATCGCCGAGCTTCGCTCTCGTGTCACAGACCTCCGTCGCCAGCGGTCGCGGATGCGGCTGTCGCTGGAAGAGTCGATGTGTCGTGGCGACACGTTCGCCGGACCGGAGCTGCGGGGGTTTTTCGCCCATCCGATGCTGCGGCCGATGGTCGAGCGCCTGGTGTTCATCGGGAATGGCGACCTGATCGGCTATCCCGACAAGGAGGGCCGGGTTCTCCGCAACCATGCTGGTTCGCTGGAAGCTATCGGAAAGAACGACACAATGCGGCTGGCCCACCCAATCGACTTTCTGAAGCGGCGTGACTGGAGTGCCTGGCAGCGAGAGTGCTTTTCCATAGAGCGGGTACAGCCGTTCAAGCAGATCTTCAGAGAGGTGTACCCCAAAACCACCAGTGAATTGGACGACTGTGACTTTACGAGAAGATATGCGGGACACCAAGTGAATCCACGACAGGCGCTCGCGCTGCTCAAGCGACGACAATGGATCGCCGCACCGGAGGAAGGCGTACGCAAGACATTCCACGACGAGGGCCTGATCGCCGAAGTGTGGTTCCAGGAGCCCTTCTACACGCCGGCGGAGATTGAGGACCTGACGCTGGAGGGTGTCACATTCATCCGACGAGGCGACCAATTCAAACGGCTGTCCATCGCGGACATTCCCGACCGCCTGTTCAGTGAGGCCATGCGTGACCTGGATTTGGTGGTCAGTGTGGCTCATTCCGGTGGCGTGGATCCTGAGGCATCCGCCTCCACCGTGGAAATGCGTGCCACGCTCGTGACTGAGACATGCCGGCTTCTTGGTCTGGCCAACGTCCGGGTGGATGGCCACCATGCGGTGATTGACGGCACGCGCGGTGGCTACAGCGTTCATCTCGGCAGCGCGACAACGAAAGTGCTACCAGGCCGCGTGCTGCTTATCGTAGCGGTTCATAGCCAGCACCGCGGACGACTGTTCCTCCCGTTTGCGGACGACGATCCAAGAACAGCGGAGGTATTGGCGAAGACGTTGCTGCTGGCCCGAGACGATGAGATCAAGGATCCGTCCATTCTCGAGCAGATTCGTCATTGAGCGAAGTAGGATTGATCGTCATCTGGTACGACGCCGGCAATGTCCGACCACTGGATTCCAAAACGGCCGAGATACTTTCTCAGGCGGCCCGCGTCGTTCGTCTTCTTCCGCCGTTGGCGTGAAGCGGTGAACAGCACCCGGCCCGCCTCGGAAAGCGTGCGGCTCGCACGTCAGGGCTGTCCCGACACGCCCAGACGAACATCAAGGTCATCAAGGCGTTTCTCGATGTGGATTTCGAGATCGACCGGAAATCGTCGCCGGGATGCGTAGTCTGCTTGAGTCGGTAGGCCTCCGGGTGTAGGATGCTGCTGACAGAATCTGGGCACACATGCTGGTATGGATATGCTGCTAACCGTCAGTACAACCCGGAAGCCCGCGACCGATCTCGGCTGGTTGCTGCACAAGCACCCGGACAGGTGCCAGGCGTTCGATCTCGCGTTTGGTCGGGCACACGTGTTCTACCCGGACGCGACCGAGGACCGGTGTACAGCCGCCTTGCTGCTCGATGTTGACCCCATCGGGCTGGTCCGCAACCGGCGCGGCCCACCTGGCGAAGGGTTCCTGCTTCGACAGTACGTCAACGACCGACCCTACGTGGCTTCGTCGCTGATGAGCGTGGCCATCTCGCGGGTCTTCGGGTCAGCCATGTCGGGGACCTGCAAGGATCGCCCGGACCTGGTGGACCAACCGTTTCCCCTGGTTGCGTGCCTCAGCGTGTTGCCCTGCCGGGGAGGCGAGGGTGTGCTTCGACGGCTGTTTGAGCCGCTGGGCTATGAGGTCCAGGCCACCCGGCACGCGCTCGACGATACCTTCCCCGACTGGGGCGACAGTCCATACTTCACTGTTGAGCTACGCGGCCAGCGTCCACTGCGAGAACTGCTTGCCCATCTCTATGTGTCCTCATCCCGGTGCTGGATGACAACAAACACTACTGGATCAGCCAGGACGAGGTGGAGAAGCTGCTCAGCAAGGGCGAGGGATGGCTGGAATCGCACCCCGAGAAGGAACTGATCGCCCGACGTTACCTCAAGCACCGCACCAGCCTGATGCGGCAGGCGCTCGCCCGGCTCGTCGAGGAGGAGAGCCCGGACGCCGACGAGGCTGAGGAGGCCCACACCGCCGAGGAAGAGGCGGTGGAGGCGCCGATCTACCTGAACGACCAGCGGCTCGACGCCATCGTGGCCGCACTGAAGGACAGCGGGGCCACGTCGGTCGTCGATCTTGGCTGTGGGGAGGGCAGGCTCCTCAAGATGCTCTTGCGGGACAAGTCGCTGACGAGGATTGTCGGGATGGACGTCTCCTACCGTGCGCTGGCGATTGCTCAATCGCGCCTGAACCTTGACCGGCTACCCGCCAGGCAGCGGTCCCGCATCGAGCTGATCCACGGGTCGCTCATGTACCGGGACAGCCGGTTGGCTGGTTTCGACGCCGCCACCGTCGCAGAGGTGATCGAACACTTGGACGCACCACGGCTTGCGGCCTTCGAGCGGGTCGTCTTCGAGTGCGCGAGGCCGCGAACGGTGATCGTGACGACGCCGAACGTCGAATACAACGTCCGTTTCGAGACCCTCCCGGCCGGCAAGCTCCGTCACAAAGACCACCGCTTCGAGTGGACCCGTGACGAGTTCCAGGAATGGGCCAGCGAGGTGGCCAAGCGGTTCGGCTATACCTTCGGCTTCGCACCGGTCGGCCCAGAGGATGACAAAGTCGGCTCGCCGACGCAGATGGGAGTGTTTGGCTGTGGGAACCTTTGACAGCGATCTGCCGAGTTCGGAGATAAAGGGGAGTCATCCTCCTCGACACTGGACTCCGTCGCGCATCGAACTCCGCGATTGGCTGCGTCGGAACGCGCCATCGCTCGCTGAACTCTACGAAGGAGCAGTCGAGCTAGCGTTTGGAAGAAGGCTCCCAGGGTGGACGCGCCTAGTCTCGCACTCTGTTCGAGAGATTAGGAACGGCTTGCCTCGTGTGTTTGCGGGTTTGAAGGGTGGGCGGTCCGCTGATTACAAGAGCCAGGTCGATAAGATTGCAGAGGCCTGGGAGGTAGCGGGTTTGGGTACAGACGGCGAGGTCCCCTCCTCCCTGTTCGCTACCGACGGCAAGGTGCCCGACTCGCCGAATGTGTCGATTCCACTGGCGTTGGCGCGCAAGCTGGGGAACCTTGTTAAGCAGCACAATCTCACGCGAGAGAAACCCAAAGATGCCGCGAGTCGACTGTTCGCAGAAATCGACGGGAAGAATCAGGAACAGAGTGACATGCTCCGGCTAATCGTTGAACGATGGATGGAGGCCACAGAGTGGTTCGTTCGGAAAGCGCACGATTCCGGAATGATGGATGAAGGCATCGAAGTGAGCGAACTCCGGAACCATTTCACGATCTTCGAGCGCGCGCTCGGTGCGGTGGTAAACGAGTTCTTTACGACACTGAAGGAACTAGATGGACTTTTGGAAGACACCAACACGACACAGGTTGACAAAGTGGTGGTTGCCATAGCACACCCGGCGCGTCGCCGATACTTCTTTGATCGACTTGCGAGCCTGCGTAGGCTTGGACCGCTCCGAGACAAAGGATTTTTCGATAAGCCTCCCGCGCCTGTCATCGACGATGAGCAGGGTACGGTGCGATGTCCACCGTGGCCCGAATCACGATATCTCGCGCGAATGGCCGCACACGACCCGCAAACTGTGATCGGGATCATCGCCTCGATTCCTGACAACGGCAACGTTCTGGTATACGAGGACTTTGTCGATGCGGCGCTTAGTGTTCCGCCTCAGCAGGCCGTCTGGGTCGTGGATCGGGTAGACGCCTGGTTGAACTCCACGTTTCAGTTTCAACTCCCTGCAAAGCTGGGCGAGTTAGTGTCAAAGCTCGCCGACGGCGGCCAAGCCGCTGACGCGATTAAGCTGGCGACGATTCTGTTGGCGGTGTTACCGGAGGACGCACGAAAGGCCGAGAAGCAACGCTCAGCGCTTGGTCCGGAACCACAACTTAGGATCGACCGCCACGACTACGAAGGAATCGTTAGCAAGCACGTCCCTCGTCTGACAGCGGCAGCGCCGGAGCACACATTGCGACTCTTCTGCGATCTGCTGGCGAACGCGACTGCGTATTCGCAGCGAGTCGAGTATAGGGAGAGCACGGAGGACGGCTCGTATGTTTGGTGTCCATCCGTTGAACACTGCGGTCCAGGTGGGCATCGTGAACTGTTAGGCATCCTCACAGCATCTGTTCGAGATGTGGCTGCGGTATGGGCCACCGCAGATGGAAGCCGCGTTCACGAGATCATCAAGCTCTACAACTCGAAACGCTGGCGTGTGTTTGAGCGCCTTGGTTACCACCTGCTGTGTTGCTTCCCAGACTGCGCGATGGACTTGGTAACGCATCGTTTGACGGACCTGGCTCGCTTTGACGTGTTCTCCACGCGTTATGAGTACGAACGTCTTGCCGAACGCTGCTTCGCCAAGTTGGCATCCGAAGCCCAGGACAAGATGCTGAGTTGGATCGACAAAGGCCCCGATCCGGCCGCATTTGCTGACTCTATCGAGCAAATACCTGGCAAACGGCCAACACCAGACAAGCTTCAGGACTATGCAGATCGCTGGCGGAGAGATCGCCTTGCGCCGATTTCACATGCGCTCCCGACCGGCTGGAATGAGAGGAGCGCCAAGTTAATCGAGCAATACGGGGAAGCAAGTCGTGAGCCATTCCGTGCCGTGTCAGTTGGCGGCTGGGACCCAAGGCGTAGCCCCATTACGGCGGAGGAACTCAGTTCTAAAACCGTGGAGGAAATGGTCGCATGCTTGGATTCCCGGCGTAAATCAGATCGATTCCACGGACCTAGTTACGATGACCTCGTTGATACTGTTACGAAAGTGGTGTCCGATGAGCCTGTCCGTTTTCTTGAGAGCTGGGAAGCCTTCAAGCCAATCTCGCCGCGATACTTCTACGCGTTGCTGCAGGGTCTCCGTGAGGCCCTAAAGAAAAACTGGCAAGACGACTGGTGGACCGGAACCTTGGCTGCGTGTCAGTGGGCCACCGAACAGCCAGGCGCTCTAACGGGTGAAGATCCGGATAGGGAGGATCAACTGGAGCCGACCTGGACATGGGTAACGCGCATTATCCTCGACTTGCTTTCGGCGGGGTTCGAGGCAAGTGACCATGCGATTCCCTGTGAGCATCGAGAGCAAGCATGGGGGATGTTGGCGCCGGTCACTTCGCACCCCGATCCATCACCTGCAGACGAGGCGCGGGAACACGAGAATTCCAACATGGATTACCTGACCGCGTCGCTCAATTGCGTCCGTGGCCAAGCAATGCACGCGGTTGTTCGCTACGCACTTTGGCTGCGACGCCAGTGGGAGGAATCCGACGACCGTAACGAACTGATTTCGTGTGGCTTCGATGCGATGCCTGAAGTGCGGGACGTGTTGGAACATCACCTTGATCCAATGGCAGATAGTTCCCTCGCGGTTCGTGCCGTCTACGGTCAGCGCTTCCCCTGGCTGTGTCTTCTGGATCAGCGCTGGGCGGCGGAGCGTGCGGGCACCATCTTCGCAGAAGAAGACCAGCCGGATTCCATGTGGGAAGCGGCGTGGTCGAGCTACATCAGCTACTGCCCTGCGTACAATGATGTCTTCCAAGTACTGCGACGGTTCTATGCAACAGCAATCGAGAGGCTTCCAGATAGCAAAACGGAGAACGACCACATCCGTGGCCCAGCCCATCGGTTGGCGGAACATCTCATGAGCTACTACGGTCGTGGGGTGATCGCCGTCGATGATGATCTGATCGATCAGTTCTTCTCTTCCGCGCCAGCGTCGATTCGAGGGCGGGCCATTGAGTTTGTGGGGAGGAGCCTTGGCAGGGAAGAAGGCGACGTGACGGAGGAAGTGCTCGAACGGTTCCGCATACTGTGGGAGACACGGGCCGCCGCGGCGTGTGCATCGGACGCTGATCAGACCCGTGACCCCGAGCTTGTTGCCTTTGGATCGTGGTTTGCCTCAGGGAAGTTCGATCCAGCTTGGGCGCTTGCTCAACTCCGCAATGCTCTGATGGCCTGCGGACGGTCGGAGCCGGACCGCGAGGTTGTCGAGCGGCTTGCTGAAGTTGCAAGTGTCGATCCGAGCGTGTCCATCGAGTGCGTCGCATACCTCGCCGACGGAGATACCCAAGGCTGGGCGATTCATAGCTGGCGCGAAAGTTTGCGCGCGATCTTTGGCGTCGCCCTCGGATCGAACAATGCATCCATTATTGCAGAGACTCGGAAGCTAATCAATCGTTTGGGCGAACGTGGCTTCTTCGAGTTCGGCGATCTTCTGTAGAATCTTCAGGATTGTGATGACGCTTACGATTCCAGAATTATCTCTCGTTGTCCTCATCGGCCCGTCGGGTTCGGGCAAGTCGTCGTTTGCGCGCAAGCACTTCAAGCCGACCGAGGTGTTGTCGAGCGACTACTGCCGTGGACTCGTGTCCGATCACGAGAACGACCAGGCCGCCACCAACGACGCCTTCGAGGTGTTGCACTTCATTGCCCGCAAGCGATTGGCTGCCGGGAAGCTCACCGTGGTGGACGCGACCAACATCAGGCCGGAAGATCGCAAACCGCTGGTCGCCTTGGCGCGGGAGTTTCACTGCCTGCCCGTCGCTTTCGTGTTGGACATTCCCAAGAATGTCTGCATCGAGCGAAACCGTAATCGGCCGGACCGCAACTTCGGCCCGCGCGTCGTTGTTCAGCAAATCAGCCAGATGCGTCGGGGCCTCCGCGGGCTGAAACGTGAGGGATTCCGCCATATCCACAAGCTGAGTTCCGTAGAGGAGGTCGAGGCCATCAGCGCGATTGAGCGCACGCCGCTCTACAGCGACCTCAGAAACGAACACGGCCCGTTTGACATCATCGGCGACTTGCACGGCTGTTGCGATGAGTTGGAAACTCTGCTGGGCGATCTCGGCTACGAAGTCACGGAACGGCGAGAGGGGCTGACGCTCGACAGCGGTCCCGTATACGGCCATCCCGAAGGGCGAAAGGCGGTATTCCTTGGCGACATCGGTGATCGCGGTCCGCGCGTCCTCGACTGTTTCCGACTTGTTCACAACATGGTCCGGGCTGGTTATGCCTTGTGCGTTCCCGGCAACCATGACATGAAGCTCAACCGTCTGCTGCGCGGTAAGAACGTACAGCTAACGCATGGCCTTGCACAAACAGCGGAAGAGCTTGACGCGCTGCCGGAGGACGTCGCTCCGGCATTCCGCGACCAACTGGCCGATTTCATCTACTCGCTCGTAAGCCACTATGTGTTGGACGACGGCAAGATCGTCGTCGCGCACGCGGGGATGAAGGAGGAGATGCAGGGTCGCGGATCAGGGAAGGTGCGTGAGTTCGCGCTCTACGGCGAGACGACCGGTGAGACTGACGAGTTCGGCCTGCCGGTTCGCTACGATTGGGCGTCCGAGTATCGCGGACGCGCGTCGGTCGTCTATGGCCACACTCCGGTGCCGGAGCCGGAATGGCTCAACCGCACCATCAGCATCGACGCCGGTTGCGTGTTCGGCGGCAAGCTTGCGGCGCTTCGATACCCGGAGCGTGAACTGGTTTTCGTCCCGTCCGCAAGAGTCTACTGTGAGCCGGCGAAACCGTTTCCCGTCGGCGACGCGACCGACTCGGCGCTGACGGCACAGCAGGAACATGACGACCTACTCGACATCAGCGACGTAACAGGCAAGCGGATCATTACGACCCGCCTGCGCAGCAGCGTGACGATCCGCGAGGAAAACAGCATCGCCGCGCTGGAGGTCATGAGCCGGTTCGCGGTCAACCCGAAGTGGCTGATCTACCTGCCGCCAACGATGTCGCCGAGCGAAACATCCAAGGAACCGGGCTTACTGGAACATCCGACCGAAGCGTTTTCCTACTTTCGACGTCAGCGCATCGAGCAGGTGATCTGCGAAGAGAAACACATGGGTTCGCGTGCCGTGGTGATCGTCTGCCGCGACGAGGACGTATCACGGGCGCGCTTCGGAGTGACCGACGAAGGCATCGGCACTTGCTACACGCGGACCGGACGGCGCTTTTTCAACAACGATGCGGTCGAGGCTGAGTTCTTGCAGCGGATCAATGCTGCAATCGAGCGGGCGGGGCTGTGGCAGGAGTTCAACACCGATTGGCTTTGCCTGGATTGCGAGCTGATGCCGTGGTCGGCCAAAGCCCAAGAGTTGCTTCGCAGTCAGTATGCTGCTGTCGGTGCTGCCGCACGCGCTGCCGTTCCCGATGTCGTTGACGCTCTTGCTCTGACGGCCGAACGCGGCTGCAACCTAAACGGACTACTCGAACGATATCGTGCCAAGGGCGATTGCTCGTCGAAGTTCGTGGACGCCTACCGCCAATACTGCTGGCCGGTTGCGTCCGTCTCCGACTTGAAGCTCGCACCGTTCCACATCCTCGCCAGCGAAGGCGCGGTCCACACGGACAAGGATCACACGTGGCACATGGAGACGCTTGCCCGGCTTTGCGCTGCCGAGGATGGATTGCTGCTGGCGACGCCGAGCCGGCTGGTTGATCTCGGTGCCCCGCAGAGTGAACAAGAGGGATGCCGATGGTGGTCGGAGCTGACCGGGCGCGGCGGGGAAGGCATGGTCGTCAAACCGCTGGCCTTCATCGGAAAAGGAAAGAACGGTCTCGTCCAGCCGGCCCTGAAGTGCCGCGGTCGGGAATACCTGCGGATCATCTACGGCGCGGAGTATACCGCGGACGAGCATCTCGACAGGCTGCGTAAGCGTTCGCTGAGTGCGAAGCGGTCGCTCGCGCTGCGCGAATTCGCCCTCGGCATGGAGAGTCTCGAACGCTTCGTCCGGCGCGAACCGCTCCGCCGCGTCCACGAGTGCGTCTTCGGCGTCCTGGCTCTTGAGAGCGAGCCGGTTGATCCGAGGCTATGAACGTTCGCGCCGGAACACGGTTTCAACGACTGGGGCAGGCTTGATTCCGACGTGGGTCAAAAGTGGGTCAGTCGCCACGTGGTGGCCACTTCAGACCTCCTGATCTCTAGCCAGAGCCTGTTTCGGCTTGAAGCCATGTTACATAGTCGGTCGGTGCGAATCCTTCCGCTTGCTGTGCTCGTTCAGGAGTAATGTCGTTCAAGAAGTATATGTGGTCGAAAACTTGTTTTAGCACCAGACGGAAGACCGGGCTGATCTCCGTCTCCGATCGTGAACGTGAGAACTGCAGATCCTGCAGCCCAATCCATGTGATCAGCACACGTGACATCAGTGAAAACTCTATCTGGGCGAATAGACGCATTCAGCCGAGAGAAGTGAAAGGTCCCGACAGCAGTTGCATCTTCCTCTGTTCGGTCGCCAGCGCGAGATCAAGCAGATCCGGGATGCGATCGAGTAGCTCCTCGGGCTGGTACTCGATACTTCGCGGGGCTTTCCGGAGTACCGGGCGACATCGCTCCAGCAATTCGGCGGTGACGGCGCACTTGCCACACCCGCCATCAACGACTTTCGGTTATAGTTTTTCTTCTACGGCAGTTACTCTGATACACTAAGAGAGATTTCACGCATGCAGTCCGGCTGGGCGGCGGCATCGCTCGACCCACCGACGACGGGCAGCGCGTGTTTGTAAAGCTAGGAGGCAATCATGAGAAGGTGGATCACCTGCGTGCGGTATTGACTCTTGCGCCCGAAACGTGGCGACGTAATCGCCCTGTATCGCAGGGGTCAGGCGTGTGGCAGTATGGGACAGTGTTGTGCGGACAGTTCGTACAGAGGTTGGCATTGTAGCTTCCGTTACAGAGAGGAAACCGAAGATGGGGAATTCAACGGAACTTGGAACCGGACCTCGCGTCATTGGAGTTGGAGCACTGGGGGTTTTGCTGGTCGTAGCAGCAACGTGGATCGGGGCAACGCCGGTCGACGCGCAACCTCCGAGCGCCATCCTTGCGAACTCGGACGAGCAACAGACGGTCAGCGTAATGATTCCAGTCGGCGCGTCTGAGATTACGCGCACGGCGCAGGGACATGAGGTCACGATCGAAGGTTTCGGTCGCCAGCCGGTGGCAGGAGAACCCAAACTACCTTCGAAGATCTTCATCGTGGCGATTCCCCCCGGGACCGAGGTGGTCGACGTGAACTTCGATGCCGGCAAGGGCATCGTTCTTCCCGGCGTCTACGACGTATCTCCCACGCCCATGGCCAGGGTGATCGGTCAGGAAGACCCGGTCGCCTACGCAAAAGCCCTCAAGCGCTACGAAGCGAACTACACCGCGGTTTACGATAGCAACGAGGCATATCCCGGCAATGTTGTGGAATTCGTCCGCACCGCCGGGTACAGAAAGCACAACCTGGTAGACGTGAGGGTCACTCCGCTTGTTTACCGTCCTTTAGCGAAGCAGTTAGTGTACTATCCGGAAATCACCCTCCACGTGAACTACCGGTTGACGCAACGGTCGGGCGATGCAATCGTTGACAACCTGGAACGAACCGAGCGAGTCGCAAGAAATCTCATCGTCAACTACGCTCAGGCGGAGCAGTGGTATCCGCGAGGTGCAACAACGAGTAGAGGTCTTCACGATTTCGTTATCATCACGCTGGATTCGTTGACCTCGTCGGTGACGCCGTTGGTGAACTGGGAGACGGCCAAAGGTCGTACCGTTCAGGTGGTGACCACCACATGGATCAATACCAATTACAGCGGGGGATACGATCTGGCGGAAAACATGCGGAACTTCCTGCGCGACAAATACCCTTCGGGCGAATGGGGCATTGAGGACGTGCTTCTCGTAGGCCACTACGATGACGTACCGATGCGCCGCACGTCGCAGGATCTCGGCTGCGGCGCGCCGGAGACCGACTACTACTATGCCGAGCTTTCCCTTCCTGATAGCGAGTCGTGGGACGCCGACGGCGATCATCAATGGGGTGAAAACGAGGATCCCATCGATTTCTATACGGAAGTCAACGTCGGTCGCATCCCATGGAGCAGCGAATCAACGGTCCAGCACATCTGTGAGAAGTCCGTCGCCTACGAACAGAACAACGATCCGGCTTTCAAGAAGAACATCCTGCTTCTTGGTGCGTTCTTCTGGGACACCCCCGATCCGCGCACGGACAACGCCGTGCTGATGGAAGCGAAAGTCGATCAGCCGTGGATGTCAGACTGGACGATGACCCGAATGTACGAACAGGGGTATTCCACCTATACAATGGATTACAACCTGACGTGGAACAACGTCCGGGACGTCTGGTCCACAGGCACGTATGCCTTCGTCAACTGGGCCGGGCACGGCACGCCAACTTCATCCAAAATCGGTCACGGTACCGGCGATGCGTTTGTGTCGAACGACACATGCCCGCACCTAAACGATAATTATCCAGCCATTATCTTCGCGGATGCGTGCAGCAACTGCGACACGGACTTTTTCAACATCGGTCAGGCGATGCTCCAGCAGGGTGGAGTCGGATTCGTCGGCTCGAACAAGGGCGCGTTCGGATGTGGCAGCTGGAATGACCCATACGACGGATCCAGCCAGTCACTGGACTACTTCTTCACGACGTACGTGACCTCCGGCGACTACACGCAGGGGCAGGCTCACCAGCGAGCACTCCGGGAGATGTACATCAACGGACTGTGGTATTTCAACAAGTTCGAAATGTTCGAGTGGGGGTCGCTGTGGGGCAATCCCAATCTTGGAATGAGCGCCGCCTCAGCACTGAACATCTCCTTCCCCGGCGGCCTACCGGAATACCTCGATCCGGGTGTGCCCACGATCTTTACGGTGCAGATCGAGGACCGCAGCGAGTCCTACGTGGACGGATCGGGCACACTCCACTATCGCTACGATGGCGGGACATACCTGACCTCCATTCTGGTTCACGATACGGGGGACCTTTACGACGCAACGCTGCCGGCGACCACGTGCGATGACACGCCCGAATTCTACATCAGCGCCCAGGGCGACCTCGGTACGACGGTCGTGTCTCCCGCCGACGCCCCGGCCAGTACGTACACCGCGACAGTCGGCCAGTTGGTCACGATCTTCGAGGACGACTTCGAGACTGATCAGGGCTGGACCACCGGCGACGATGGAGATGCCACCAGCGGCTTCTGGCAACGAGGCGTACCCGTAAACGACCCAAACTGGTACTTTGCGGCGGCGGCGGACTCCGATGGCAGCGGGCAATGCTGGCTCACCGAGAACGACAACAACCTGTCCTACCCCGACCCGTATAACACCGACGTCGACGACGGAGCGGTGTATCTTTATTCGCCGATCCTCGACCTGTCGGGCGGCGATATCATCATTAGCTACGACTACTACCTTTGCCTGACAGACTCCGACGGTGCCGATCGCCTATTGGTGGAGATCAGCAGTAACGGCATTGCCGGCCCGTGGAGCGAAATCGCCAGGCACGACACCAATAGCGGAGCGAGCTGGCGATCCCACACCATCACGCAGGGCGACCTCGACGCGGCTGGTGTCACCCTGACCGCGACGATGAAGCTGCGCTTCGACACCAACGATGCCGACCCACAGAGCATCAACGAGTCTGGTCTCGACGCGTTCCTGGTCACCGGCTTGACGTGTGAATCAGGACCGACTTGTGACGACGGCATCTTGAACCAGGGCGAGGACCTGATCGACTGTGGCGGACCGTGTCCGGCGTGCGACTGCCTGGGTGACGGTGACTGCCTGTTCTGCAACGGCGAAACCTGCGACGCGTACGGCGAGTGCCAGGACAGCAGCTACCCGTGCACGGGCAGCCAATGGTGCGATGAAACCACCGACGGTTGTGTCGCGCACGGAAACGGCAACTGCGACGGGGACTCCGACGTCGACTTGGCTGACTTCGCGGAGTTCCAAGTGTGTTTCGACCAGGAAATCGTCGCGGGTTCGGGCTGCGCCCCTGCCAACATGATCGGCACCGACGGATGGATCGACCTGGCTGACTTCGCCGAGTTTGCCGCAGCCATGATCGGCCCCTAAGAGGGCGAGTTCGCGCAACCGGACGGCGCCAGAGCAACACCGGCCGTGCAGGGGCCGCTGCGCATCGGTGCCAGAACCCACGACCGGCCGCAACGGGGCGACCAATCGCACTACGCCCAGTCAGCCCACGACACGACCGACACACGGCGCCGCGTGTATGAGGTGTCGCCGCCGTAGACGAGACCTGCCGGGTCGTCTGGTTGCCGTGCAAGGTTTCGCCAGTATTCGACACCGGCGAAGAAATCGCTCGCGATCGTCTGGCCCGACTTGACCTCGATCGGGATCTGCTTCGCCCCGCGGTCGATCAGCAAGTCGATCTCGTGCCCCGCCGAATCACGCCAGAAGTAGATGTCCGGCTCGATACCCCGGTTGTAGTAGTTCTTCAGCGCCTCGGACACGACCCAGGTTTCAAAGATCGCACCCCGCGCAGCGTGCGTGGCCAAGTCCGTAGCGTTTTGAATTCTCAGCAGGTAATACAACAGGCCCGTATCGAGGAAGTAGAGCTTCGGCGACTTGACCATGCGCTTGTTGAAGTTGCGGTGGTGCGGCCGCAGCATGTAGATGATGAAACTTGCTTCCAGGATCGATAACCACCGCCGCACTGTGGTATGAGAGATGCCGGCGTCCGCGGCCAGTGACGACGCGTTCAGCAACTGTGCACTGCGGCCCGCGCACAGCCGCACAAACCGACCGAAACCCTCGATGTCGCCCACGTTGAGCAGGTCACGAACGTCGCGCTCGAGATAAGTCTGGTAGTAGTTCCCCAGCCAGGTTTGCGGCTGAAGTGCCTTGTCGTGGATCCTCGGGTAGCCACCGACGAACAGGGTTCCGAACAAATCCGCCGTAGCGTCCTGATCCGTCGAACCCCCGGACTGACGACCCCGCAGCGATGTGGCAACATCCCTGAGCGGTTTGCCAATCAGCTCGGAACGACTGAATGGGAGCAGCCGCAACACCGCGCAGCGGCCGGCCAGGCTCTGGCTGACGCGGTTGAGCAGCAGGAAGTTTTGCGATCCGGACAGAATGAAGTGCCCCGATCGGTCTTCTCGATCCACGATCCCCTGGATGTACGAGAACAGGTCCGGTGCTCGCTGCACCTCGTCCAAAATGACCTTGCCGCGGAATTGCGCCAGGAAACCGCGTGGGTCTTCCGTGGCAAATGCGCGTGTGTCGGGGTCTTCCAGCGAGGCATAGCGGTGCCGAGGGAAAGCGGCCCGGACGAGCGTTGTCTTGCCGGATTGACGTGGTCCGGTCACGGTCACCACCGGATAGTCGCGGGCGGCCGCCTTCAGCGTCTTGGAGAGATGTCGACTGATCATCGCGTTAGCCCTGCCACTTTGAACTTCCTATGTTCAATTTACACGCAAGCCGACGATTAGTCAAACATCCGCCCGGAGTTTGGGAATTTATTGCCGAATGCTTCCGAAAATCCTCGTTCTTGGGCTAATAACAAGGGTTGAATCCTCGGTGGCGAGATAAATTCCCAAACTCACAGCGGACCCTACTGCACGCGGCTGAAGAGTTACGGCCCGGCATTTATGCCGGGTATTG
>JAGLWJ010000119.1 GCA_023133475.1 Phycisphaerae bacterium
AAGAATCCCCCCCGTTCCGCCCCGCTGCCTTCGGCAGCGGGGCGGAACGGGGGGGATTCTTCATTCGGCCTTCTCATCCGGCAAGCCCGGCACCGCGAAGCCGACGTGTGAGGCTGGGTTTGCTCGCATGGCGGTCGCGGAGAGCCTGGAGCTGCTCGAAGAACTCGTCGGTGCGATTCGCATCGGCAGCCGCGTCCTGCAAATCCACCAGCAACTCGACGGCGCGGTCGTATCCCTTCGGTGTTCGTTTCGCGATCCACGCCGAGACCTGCTTCCAGACCGCCGGGGCGTGCGACGCTATGTCTTCCAGGTGCTTCTTCCTTGCTTGGGCCTCCGCGCGTGCCTGGCGCTCGCGTTCTTTCTCGGCCTGTTCGGCGAGGCGACGCTGCTTCGCACGGAGACGCTGTTGCCAGGCTTCCGATATCTCGGCAACCGTTCTGCCCGATGTGCTGTCCTCACAGTCGCGCGTCGCGTGGCGACCTGGTGCCGCCTCCCTGAAACCTCGCATCAGGCTTCGGCGTGGATTCGGTTCATCTCCCTGAGCGATTCTCAGTAGCAGCTCATCCTTCTCGGCGACGGTGAGCGAGCGAATCCACTTCCTCAAAGCGCCGGCAGGAGGCTTGCTGGCTGCGCGTGTTCCGCTCCGTTCAGCCGCGACCTCGATAAGTTCGGTGTCGAGCCCAATGAAATCCACGAACGCCTGAAGGGGCGCGGTCAGATCCTTCAAACCCGCCGGGACCGGCGGCTCCGTGGCGTTGTCGGGCAGACTCTCCGTTTCGATCGCACAGAGCCAAGCCAGATAGAGGCACCGCCAGTCGCCATCGAGAATATCCCCTCGAAGTGGTGTCAACGATGCCATCCACCCCGAACCGTCGTCCCAATCCTCCCATTCGCCGGGCTCGTCGTCGCGGTTAAACTCGAGCAGGACGCAGTCTTTCTTCTTCCGTAGCGAAGCGCCGTCTCCATGGCAATACTGCTTGGCACCTGTAGCGTCAAACGACGCACGCGGCAGGCGGACCATGAACCGCCGATAGCCCCAGTTCGTGACGTAGACGAATGCGTCGAAACACCGCTCCATGAGTTCAATCGGGTCTCCGTGGAAATTGCCCCAGTGGTAGACGTTGACAAAGCTGGTCGTCGTGATCTGAGCGCGTGTGGAAAGCCCGCGGAGCCATTGCATGTCTTCTTTGGACAGCGGCCGGTCAATCGCTTGAAACCCGTAATACTGATACTCGCTCACGATTCGTCTCCTTCACGCGCAGCCCAGTGACGATAGGCCTCGATCCACTCCGCGCCCATCCATGAAGGCGATGGTGTGCTGGAGGCGCTGGATACCGCCGGTCATGAGGATCGGTCGCCGCCGAAGGCGGTTTCCATTCCCTGGGCTGGGCAACAGGCACTATGAGATGGGTAAATGCCGAACGCGGATGGAAGCGTCGGTCACCACCACGATGGCACCGTCTCGCAACGCTTGCTCAAGCAGAAACCGCACGTCATGAACCCGTCTGAGCCAAGGGGATGATGCGATCCTCGGTCAAACTGGCGGCATACTGCAAGGCTTCGGTGATGTCGTCTGGTTCGAGGTCGGGATAGGCTTCGAGGATTTCCTCGGAGGACATCCCGCTCGCAACACAGCGAACCACCGTTGCCACCGGAATCCGTAGCTCCCGAATACAAGCCTGCCCCCCCATCTTGGCCGCGTTAAACGTGATTCGGTTCAGCGCCATTAGAATGCCTCCACGCCAGTGCTTCTAATCTGACACTATTCTAGCATGTATGGCTCCGCGAATCGAGTCCACCGACTTGGCTGCTTCAACTGTCACGCTGGGCGGTGACGATCGGGTCGATGTCGGGCTGCACCAGCCCGATGTTGGCCAGATTGGCATTGGCGTAGGTGACGAAGGTGTCCAGCCAAGCGTTGAACTTGGCGTCGCCGCCGTGGACGTAGAGCGGAAGGTGTGTCCGGGACGCATTACCCGGCTTGTGAGGCAGTATTTTCGTCTTTGGGTTCGGGCGCTGCGTTTCTTCGGGACACCACTCTATCCCGATGTCTTTCTTGAAGTCGCCGATAATGCTCCACCAGTTTCCGTGGATCGTGGTCCACCGAGGCCGATATTCTGTGCCGTACTTCGCGTATAGCAGCGATTGTTGGATCATCTTTCATGGCAATTGTATCTCCCCAAGAAGTTCCAGTGGCGTAACAATTGGGTGGGGTCCTCCGGCATTACGTGGTGGAAAATGTATGTCGCTACGATGTCAGCAATCGCTTCATCGGCTTCGAGCAGCGGCAAGCTCTGAATTAACGCGAGAGCATCGTTCTTGATGGGGAATGAGCCGGCTTCGAGTTCTTCAATTACAGCCTCACTGGTGAACACGTCATAGTCAATAAGGTGATCGTCCCACCATTCGCGTGTCCAATCACGTCTCGCAACCATGTCCGGTTCAGTTCGGACTTCGTGGTAGAAACTCGGTATCGACGTTTCGATATAGATGCTTGGTTTCATTTCATGTCACGATCGTTGTATGTGCATGATTGCTGTTGCCGAACTACAAGGCTCCGCTGTGCGGACCGGCCAGTTCATCGTGCTGGCCCAGAATAGTCCGCGAAGCGGACCCTACCCGGCTGGGTCGCGCTCTTGGCGGCCTGCTGCGCGGTGACATGGGCGCTGAGTGATGTGGCCCACGCGGTCTGCGCGGTCGTGACCGGCGTCAGGTCACCCGCCACGAGACCCAGGTTGGCCAGGTTGGCATTGGCGTAGGTGACGAAGTTGTCCAGCCAGGCGTTAAACGCGGCATCGCCGCCGGGGATGTAGTCGGCCATCGCAGGGACTCCTTTGCATTACTGGGGGCGGCGCCGCGTCCCCGGGTTTCACGTTCAATCCAGCCGGGCCGGATGATATGGCCCGGCCGTCGAGTGGGCAAGAGGCGATTCGGGGGGCATGCTCTTGTCCGTGAATCGAGCCCCAGGTTCAAAGACGCTGGGGCACGCACCGTCGCGCTAACCTTCGCCGCGTGTGCCACCTGTAGACGGTCAAGAGTAGCGGCAGTTCATCCCCGGCAGGTTCACCTTGGCTGGTTCGAGGTTTACCAGGTACTCCAGCCCCCGTGCTAGGGAGAAGATGCTCACGCGTGTGCACGCCGGAGCGAAGAGGAGCTTTTTGAGCCGAGCTGTATCCTTCTTGGTGCTGACCAGGGGTGCGTCTGCTTCCGTCGATTCCCAGTTACCCACGATCTTGTGGCTAAACTGGTCCCAGAAGCCCGTATGCCTAATCACGCAAAGGAGCGCAAATATGTAATTACCGGTAGCTAGGTCCAATCCAAACCCTGTCAAAACAAGCCGCCAGTGGTTCTGATTCGCCTGAAGCCACTGCACCTCGGGCGACTCCATAGTGTACCAATCGTGCCGGAGGCGTCGAGTACCCCGAATCGCCTCCTCTCCCCCAAACAACTCCTCATACAGCTCGCGAAGAAACGTGTCCCGGAGGTTCATCTCCTGAGCAGGGTCTATCGTAGGTTGGTGGAACGCCTGCGGAATCACAGTGATCATGCCTTGCTCATCGCTCGTAGACCAAGATCGCCTTTGAATGGGGATGACGAAATCGTCATACGGATCGGGACGAAGAATTGCGACCGTGGCGAGGATGCCGCCGGCACACATTCGCTGACCGAACTGTGAGACGGATTGTGCGGTCGGAAGGAACTTGGACCTGAGCGGCAAAAACTGATCTCGATCCTCGAAGACCTTGTCGACGCACAGTTCCGTATCGATCAGAGCTTGGAGCAGTTCGTCGAGCAATGCACCGATTCCGAGGCGGTATCGCATGAAGCGGTCCAGCGAGAAAGACGCTCTCACTTCATGTGGTTCCATCTCAATTGCGTCAAGACGATAGATGCCCTGGTCCCAAAGGTTGAGCCCGCGGGCTTCTGTGCTGGCGAGTATCTCGGTGGCTGTCGCTTGATCGAGGTCTGGTCCCTTGCAGTCTACTTCCACCAACCGATGTCGCTCGCTCCCTTCGGTCAATTCAATCGCGCAGCCTAGTTGCTCGGGTGAACCGACGATAGTCGTTGCCGCGTCCTCGCCGCCGTCGAACCCAACGGCGAATCGGGACAGGCCAGCAGTCTGTAAATCAGGGTATAGCTTGAGGAGAAGAGCGGTGTGTAATCCGCGCGACGTTATCTCGCCGATTGCCTGACGTCGCGCAGCGAGCTGTTCCTCTGAGAACCGCTGTTGCTCTTTCTTGAGGCGTTCCTGGTAGAGTCTATAGAAATCGCGTGCACTAATCCCAAGAAGCGAGAGAACTGTTGCAAGCAGGCTCAGGTCCATGCTATCACCTCGATTTACACCTCATTTGCCAATCGTCGCGCTGGCCGTTTCGC
>JAGLWJ010000012.1 GCA_023133475.1 Phycisphaerae bacterium
TTGTGGGTGACGAAAAACACGGGTGCGCCGCCCACAAGGGGCGACGTTACAGACTAAATCAAGCCCTTTAGCGACAGCACAGAACATGGTCAAGAACCACCTCGAAAGGTTATCGGGCAAATCGTAACGTTATCGAGGGTGGTCCTTGACCATGCCACCCGCCGTGACCGTAAGGGAACGGCTTGGGTCCCCCACCCCGTTCGCCGGTCCTCCGGACCGGCGAAACGGGATGGGGCACCCGTGCATGGTGTGGCGGGTGGAACCCGCCCTACTGGGCGGGGGTGTTTTGTTGGAGGTCGTTTGAACTATGGGAACCGTTAAACCGCCCCCACGGGCGAAGCTTCTCTGCGGGTTGCTTGCCTCCGATCTCGACTTGATGAAGGAGGCGATCCGGCGGTTACGCGCCCACTTCGGTCCTATCGATCTGGAAAGCGAGACCTGGCCTTTCGATCAGACGGATTACTATGAGTTCGAGATGGGCACGGGCATTGGGCGGCGTTTCGTGTTTTTTGAGGAGCTGGTCTCGGTCGAGCGCCTGGCGGAGATCAAACGACTGACCAACGACCTGGAAACAAGCATCTGCGACGACGTGTTGCAACCGCACGATCGCCGCCCGGTCAACATCGATCCGGGCTATATGACCCTCAGCAAATTCGTGCTGGCCACCACCAAGGACTATTCACACCGCATCTACGTTGGCCGGGGAATCCATGCCGAGGTGACGCTGCACTATGCCGACGGCGTCTGGCAGCCGTATCCGTGGACCTATCCCGACTATGCCGCCCACACATACCATGAGTTCTTCGAGTCAGCCCGGGAGAAGTTGAAGCAGCAACTACGGGCTAATCCGCCACACTGAGAACCGAGTAAACCGGATATTCGGAAAGCTGTTTTCGCCCGTTCAAGAACGCCAATTCGATCAGGAAAGCCACAGCCTCAATCTTCCCGCCCAACGACTCGACCAGTCTGCAACAGGCGCACATCGTGCCGCCGGTAGCCAACAGATCATCGATCATCAACACGTGCATACCCGGCTGGATGGCATCTTCGTGGATTTCCAGTTTGTCCACCCCGTATTCCAGGGCATATTCCTCCGCTCGGGTCTTGCACGGCAGCTTGCCGGGTTTGCGAATTGGGATAAAACCGGCGGAAAGATTCTGTGCCACCGCCGTGCCGAAGATGAACCCGCGCGATTCAGCCCCCACCACCACGTCAACGGACATGCTCCGAAACGGCTGGGTCAGGTACTCGACCGCCAGGGACAGGCCGGCAGGGTTCGCCAACAGAGGGGTAATGTCTTTGAAAACGATCCCCGGCTCGGGAAAATCGGGGACGTCACGGATCAAGTCCCAAAGGTTGACGATTTCCATATTCGTGTTCCCTCAACCACATATAGTGGATGCAGCCGCGTAGGGTGGGTGGAGCGTAGTGTAACCCACCAGACCCATTACTCAAACAACGGCAGAAGCTTCTCACGCATGCGCGTACACTTCTCAAATGCTTGCGAAGCTTCCTCTAGTTCCGCAGTCTCACCCGGATAGCGGAAACTCACCGCAGCGCCGGTGAGAAATCGCAAATCCTCGATCGGCCATGCCCAGCCCGTGCAGACCGGTGCCAGGAGTCGATCTAATTGGGTCAGATCATGGGTCCTGGGAGGAGTAACACCTAGTTGGATCAACAAGCCCTTCATGAGTTTCTCGACCGATTGCTGAGCATGAAAGCAAACTGCGTCAAAGTTTGGCGATGCCGGTGCACGTAACTCCCGTCCAGCAGTCAAATAGTCCCCTTCCGCTTTCGCAAGCCACTCTTCAACGGTTTCGTTCATACAGAAGCTTACCCTGATCAAGGGCCTCCCGGATAAGTGGATCACCCTGCGCGTATCGTCTGGCAGTGTCCTCTGGCCGGCGAGCGAGCAGGTCTACAGAAAAGCTCGGATTAACATGATTCAGGATTTCCAGCGATTTCCAAAAGCTTTTCCCATCGAAGGCCAGAATCACTAGCAGGTCCACATCCGAATCACCTCGCGCTGTCCCATACGCATGGGACCCGAACAGGATAATCCGCTCCGGACCAAACCCTTGGGCAATCCGGTCGGCAAGGTCTTGAATTTCGCTCGTCGCAACCATTATTCGCGTGCGATCACCTTCACGTCGATTCGATTGCCGGTCTGTTCGGTGACCTCAAAACCCATGCCCTCGACCTTCAGCTCTTCGATGGTGTCCGCCAGGAGGTTGAGGTCGAATTTCCAGTCCACTTCGATGTCCGCCACGCCTTGGCTCAAATTGCGTATTTTAAGCCCCTCTCGCCCGCGAACCACGCCGCGATGCTCCGCCAGGGCAGCCATAATCGCCTTGGCCTGTTTTCGGCTCACCGGGCTGAAGCGGGTCTCGAGAATTCGTCGGCTGGTCGCTCGCTTGTGCCATGCCCGCCCAATGTCCTTCAACACCTGCTCTGCCGTGTCCTGGGCCAACTTGTCAAAAGCGTCATCACCAGCGGCAGCGGAAGTGGTCATGTACGGTTTCTTAGGCCTGTAAGTGTTCGACATCAGAATCGCGGCGGAGTCGGCTTGCACTGCCCGAACATTCAGGGTGACATCCCAACGGTAGAGGGTTCGACCGCCCAGCGAAATCGGGCTGCCGCATTTGGCTTCTGCCCGACCGAATACCAGCACCTCCGCCTTGAACGCGGCTGCGACAGCCGCCAGTTTGACCACATCGTTATTCAATGCCGCCAGGCTGACATCCCGCACCCGCACGTCCTCCGAGACAGACTTGTCAACCAGTTGCACGTCTTTGGACAGGAAGAAGTTTTCCAGCTTGGACTGGCAGATTCCGTTGACCACCGGCTCTTTGAGGTCGTCCACGTCGTTGTCCTCGACGAGCACCACCATCATACGGGGGTTCTTCTCGTCCTCCTTCAGGTGGGCGAATTTCTGCCAGTCGCGCTCGAAATCCGCCGTGGACACCACCGCGGTGATCTCACAGTAGCTGATGCCCTCGTCAGCCCACTCGCGGTTGACCTTATACTCGCTGATATACCCGGCAGCCTGGCCCAGGATGCGGTCTTTGACCAGTTGGAAGTTCTCCGTCTGGCTCATGGCATTGATGTAGAGCCCGCAAGCCTGTTCGACGGCGTTGCGTTTGGCGTCCATTTTGGCTTCGTCGGATGCCTTGATTCCGGCACCCGCCGCCTTGCCGATGGCGGTCACCCGGCGTTTCATCTGAGCTGAAACGGTGGACACGAAGGACAGGCAGATCACACAAACGACCAATTTTGCCCATATTCTCATGGTTCCAATCTCCCTTCTCTGCGTTCATGGATTATCCGGGGTAGGGTGGGTGGAACCCACCGGATCGCTTGGTGGGTTCCACCTCGCTCCGCGAGGTTCCACCCACCCTACACACTGGAGCAGCAAACCACGCCGGGGAAATGGAGAATGGAGAATGGAGAAGAAAACGCCACCAAGTTCACGTTTCCCATTCTCCGCGTTCGAGTCATCACGCTCCCCTTTTACGCGCTCCCCTTCGGGT
>JAGLWJ010000120.1 GCA_023133475.1 Phycisphaerae bacterium
TTCCGCTTCAACGGTTTGAACTGGGTGGAGGAGGCTAAGCTTCTCGCCTCCGACGGTGCGGAGGATGACAGGTTCGGCAGGTCCGTGTCCATCTCCGGTGACACCGCCGTTATTGGGGCACCCGCGACCTACGGTTACGCCTCCGGTTCGGCATATGTGTTCCGCTTCAACGGTTTGAACTGGGTGGAGGAGGCCAAGCTTCTCGCCTCCGACGGTGTGGCGGGTGACTATTTCGGTCGCTCCGTGTCCGTCTCCGGCGACACCACCGTTATTGGGGCATGGGCTGACGACGATAACGGTGACGACTCCGGTTCGGCGTATGTGTTTTCCGGCTGGGATGTGCTGTTCGTCGATGCTACGGCCACGGGTGCGAACAACGGGACGACTTGGGCCGACGCCTACACCGAGCTTCGCGATGCGCTTGCCGAAGCCGGCACCAGCGAGTGGATCACGGCGATCTGGGTGGCGGCAGGCACGTACACGCCGGCTGAGGCGGGCGGGGACCGATCAGCCTCCTTTGAGCTGCTCAACGGTGTGGCCATCTACGGCGGATTTGCCGGCGGGGAGACCGGCATCGACCAACGCGACCCGGTGGCGAACAAAACCATCCTGAGCGGCGATCTCAACGGGGATGACGTAGAGTTCCTCTACCAGGACGAAAACAGTTACCACGTTGTTATCTCTTCCTATGCTGACACTGCCGTTCTCGATGGGTTCACCATCACTGCGGGAAATGCCGATGGGACACCAGGGAACGATACATCTGGCGCGGGAATGTCCAACATCGGCGGCAGCCCGACGCTGAAATCCTGCACGTTCCTCTGGAACAGGGCGAACACCGCCGGTGGTGGGATGTCCAATGCCTTTGGAAGCCCAACGCTCAGCGACTGCGTATTCATCTCAAACTATGCTCTAGAGGACGGTTCAGGAGGTGCGATATGGACCTTTGAGAGCGATCTGACACTGAACAATTGCACGTTCTTGTGGAATTCCGCCGACAAAGACGGAGGCGGGATGTATATCTCCAGCGGGAGCCCTACGCTGACCGGCTGCACCTTTGAGTCCAATGTTGCTGACTTCGACGGTGGAGGGATATATGTCTTCAGCGGCGGGAGTCCCACGCTGACCAATTGCAAGCTCTCGTGGAACTTCACGGCTATCGGCGACGGTGGGGGAATGTACAACGGCTGGATTCCGACGTTAGTCAACTGTCAATTCAGCGACAATGTCGCAGTAAATGGTGGAGGAATATACGACGAGGCAGGCCTGCCCACCCTGGTCAACTGCTCCTTCAACGGAAACGCGGCGGACGATAGCGGCGGTGGGATGTTCAACAACGAGAGCGATCCGCTACTGATCAACTGCGCTTTCAGCGGCAACTCAGCCCGGAGCGATGACGGCGGTGGGCTGTACAATGACGACAGCACCCTGACGCTGACCAACTGCACGTTCAGCAAGAACTCGGCCCACAGTAGCGGAGGTGGGGTATACAACCTGGGTGACGGTATCCCCTGGGTCACCAACTGTGTCTTCTGGCAGAACACCCGCAACGCCGGCACGGAGACGGACGAGTCAGCCCAGATCGATACTGGCAGTGCGGCAACAATTGTCAACTACAGTTGCGTGCAGGGCGGCTGGTCGGGTGTGGGCGGGATCGGCAACATTGACGCTGATCCCATGTTTGTGGACGCTGACGGGCCTGACAATATCGCGGGGACCGAAGACGACGACCTGCACCTGTTTGGTGGGTCACCCTGCAATGATGCGGGCAACAACTACGCCGTCCCACCGTGGATTCTCCATGACCGCGACGGCAACACACGCTTCAGCGACGATCCTGCGGTGCCGGATACCGGGGACGGCACTCCTCCCATAGTTGACATGGGTGCCTACGAATTGCTGCTGGACTGCAACACCAATGGCGTGACCGACGATCAGGACATCAGCAGCGGAACAAGCCAGGACTGCAACGGCAACGGTATTCCCGATGAGTGCGAGCGGGATTGCAACGCCAACGCGGTGGCTGACGAGTGCGACATCGCCGCCGGCACGAGTGTTGACTGCAACAATAACGGCATCCCCGACGAGTGCGACCTGGCCGCCGGCACCAGCGAGGATTGCCAGCCCAACGACATCCCCGACGAATGCGACCTGGCCTTGGGGACCAGCCAGGATTGCAACAGCAATAACATGCCGGACGAATGTGACTTGGTTGGATACATGACGTCCTCGATTACAAACGGCGCGTTTGAGACAGAAGACTGGACCGGCTGGCAGAGGGGAGGCACTGGCGATTGGTATATCACTCTGGTGGAAGACTTTAGCGGTAACGCCTGCACCAACGATCTTTCACCAATTCCGCCGGAATCGAAGTCGGTTCGGATGTATAATGGTGGGCCGGCTTCGATGTATCTGTGCCAGACGATTGATATTCCTGCCGGATTGGTGGACCCGACGTTAGCCTGGGCGGACGTTATCTGCTCCGCGGGGGATTTCAGTGAAAATCAACGATTCAGCGTCGAAATCGGCAGCGACTGCTGTAGCGGCCAGGCGGAAGAAGTGCTATTTGAAACCCAACGCGGCGATCAGTTGGTTAGTGAAGAATGGGCGTTTCGTGAGGTTCCCATCGAGGCCTTCGCCGGGCGCACTGTTGATCTGGCCTTTAAGGTGATTGCACAGGGAAATTGTTTTGATCTCTGGCTGGACAACATCCACATTTTTGAGAATCGCTCACCCGATTGTAACACCAACAGCATCCCCGACGAGTGCGATCTGACAGCCGGGACCAGCAACGATTGCAACACCAACGGCATCCCCGACGAGTGTGACATTGCGGCTGCGACGAGTGGCGACTGTAATATCAACACCATTCCGGACGAATGTGACCTGGCTGCCGGGACCAGCGAGGATTGCAATAGTAACGACACACCCGACGAATGCGAGATCGACCAGAACAGCTCGGCACCCAACGGGCCGCACTACTGCACCGAGGACTGTGCCGTGGATTGTAACAGCAACGGCATCCCCGACGAGTGCGATCTGGCAGCCGGGACCAGCAACGATTGCAACGGCAACGCCGTGCCCGACGAGTGTGACCTGGCGGTTGGGACCAGTGCGGACTGCAACTCAAACGTGATACCCGACGAATGCGACGTGGCTGGCGGGACGAGCGCGGATTGTCAGCCCAACACTATCCCCGACGAGTGTGAGGCAGACTGCAATGCCAACGGCACCCCCGACGAGTGCGACCTCGCCGCGGGCACCAGCGCGGATTGCCAGTCCAACGGTATTCCGGATGAATGCGACATCGACCCGAGCGACCCGGACGACAACGGGCAGGTCAGCCCGGACTGCAACACCAATGGTGTGCCTGACGAATGCGAAACCGATTGCAATACCAACGGTGTCCCGGACGATTGCGACATAGCCGGCGGCACCAGTGACGACTGCAACGGCAACGGCACACCTGACAAATGTGAGATTGATCAGAACAGCCTCGCACCCAACGGGCCGTACTACTGCACCGAAAACTGCGCCGAAGATTGCAACGACAACGGCATCCCCGACGAGTGCGATCTGAGCGCTTGCCCGGCAGGCAACCCGTCCTGCGCCGATTGCAACAGCAACAGTATCCCGGACGAATGCGACATTGACTCGGCGACGAGCACCGATTGCAACAACACCGGTGTTCCGGATAAATGTGAGTTGTGGTCCGGCGATTGCAACATGAATGGCTTCCCCGACGATTGTGACGTCGCCGAGGGCACCAGCCCAGATGTCAACGGCAACGGTGCCCCCGACGAGTGCGAAGCCGATTGCAATACCAACGGTGTCCCCGATGATTGGGACGTCGCGATCGGCACGAGCTGGGACACCAACTCCAACGCACTCCCGGACGAATGTGAGGCGGCTCTGCATGACAGCCTGTTGGCTGCCGACGCGGAGGTAAACGGGCTAGACGTTATCTCCCTGGACACCCTGGCCGGCGGTCTGGCTGGGCTGCTGGTCGGTGTGAGTGACAGCGCGGTGCTGGATAATGTTGCCTACGAACCGGTCAGCGGGATGGCCTATGTCGCGCTGCACGATCCGGCTGATGACGACAACCTGTCGTTGTACCGGGTGGCGTTGTCGATGTGGTGGGCGTTTCCGTTGACCAATTACAACGAATCACCGCAGCGTGGGGCCGGTGTGGCCTGCGCGCTGGCGTTCGATGCCAGCGAAATCCCGCACGTGTTGTACCTGGGATACCGCGACGAGGCGGCTGGCGGCCCACCGTATGTGCAGCACATCCAGGTGGTCAACGCCCATGCCGGCGACATCGATCTCGGCACAGTGATCGCGGACTATGCGTTGGACATCGGGAACATCCAACTGCGCGGTCTCGCCCATCACTTGGTGCATGACGATTTATATGCGGTGTGCTCGGTGGGGGCACAAGGCCGGCTTTACCGGGTTATGTTGAACGCATTGCGGCAGGAAGCGTCGCTCGAATTCATCCGGGCCACGTCGCAAGTCTTCGACAACCTCGCCTACGACTCCACGCGGAACCGGCTTGTAGCGGTGGCTGACAGCCGACTCTACGAGGTTGAACCGACGGCTGACGGTGTTGACCTTTGCGTCGGGGGCGGCTTCGTCAGCAATGTGGATCCGCCGGGTCTAGCCTACCGCGACTCGGGCATAACGATGATTGATCCTTCACCATGGGAGGAGATACCAGAGGGCTCGGGAACAGCCCGGGGCATGGGGATCAGCAGCAGTTGTGCCGGGGCGCAGTATCCCAGCGTGGCGATCGACGCCGAAACCCTCGCGCCGGTTGTCGCCTGGTCGGACGGCTCGGTGATCCACGTGCGTAGGTACGCGCCGCAGACGCCGGACGCCGAAGGCGAGGAGCCGGATATGGCACCCTGGAAGGATGTTCCTCCCACAAGCACGGGCATCAGTGAGAGCGGAGCGCACACGCCAGCCATTACGATCGTTCCGGAAGCCGTTGCGGAGATTGACGGCAACAATGTGTACGTTGTGGCGTGGAGCCAGGAGACGTTCTCGGGGGCCAGAGAAATCTTCGTCAAGGGCTTTGACGGGAGTGGCGACACCGCTTGGGAAGAGATCGGGCTTTGGTCCGCGAACCCATTCGGCTTCGGCATTAGTGGCACGGGGGTCGATTCGCTCGATCCGGTGATTGCATCCGACCGGGCTGGTACGCCGATCATCGCCTGGAACGAGATGGATGACGAGTGGTATGACTTCCGTCAGGTGTACGTCCGTCGGTGGGATGCTATCGCCGAGGATTGGGTGGAGATGGGCGCGGGGTCCGCGGTCGGCGGGGGCATTAGTGATAGCCTCCTGGGCGCAACCGACGTCGCGCTGGTGATGGATGTTTTTGACCGGCCGATCATCGCCTGGGCCGACCTGGACGGCGATACTGGAGAAGAAGGTGAAGACGAACAGTACGAGATTTACGTTCTCCGCTGGAACGGGCTGAATGCGTGGGAGGAACTCAGCCTGGGTTCAGCCGGCGGCGGCGGAGTATCCAATTCCCCGTTGCACGACCGTTATCCGGCGCTGGCGGCTGACCAGTTGGGCAACGTGTACTTGGCCTGGTCGGCCTGTGCGGAGGAAGACTGCTCCTGCACCCCGCCCGGCCCCTGTTCGCAGATCAAAGTGAGGCGGTGGAACAGCAATACCTGGAGTGAGTTGGCTGAGTCCATGGCCGATTCGGGGATCAGCGACACGCCGGGGGCATCGCTATGGCCGGCGGTGACGGTCAATCCCGCCGGAAACCTGGTGGTGGCTTGGCGTGATGAGAGCACCGCCTCGGCGCAGATTCTCGCGCGGGCGTGGGACGGGGACAATCAGGAATGGATCGAGGTGGGTGCGGGGTCGGCTGTCGGAGGCGGCATCAGCGCGACGACGCACTCGGCCGATGCCGGGCCGGTGACGCTGGCCGCCGCTGCGGATAACATAATAGTTGCCGCGTGGCACCATGAGTTGAATGACGCGGGGGTGGACCAGGTCTTCGTGCGTCGGTACACCGAACTCATCGGCCCCCCCGTCGTCGGCGAGGCCTACGATCCGATCCCCGAAAGCGGGGCGCAGTTCAACACGAACGGCGTAACGCTGGCCTGGAGCGCGGGCGTCAACGCGGCAAAGTTCGACGTGTACTTCGGCACGGACCGGATACAAGTAGCGGCTGCCACCCGCGACGACGATCCTTATGGTCTGCGGATCGCAACAGACCTCACCGAGATGTGGCATGGCCCGGTGACGGGCCTGGATTCAAACACCTGGTATTACTGGCGAGTTGACTCGTGGGGGTTTGGCAGCGTAGCGCCGACCAAGGGTGCGATCTGGAACTTCTACGTTTTCTCCACCGAGCAACTGCAACCGGAAACCAGGCTCATCGCCGCGGTGGCGGACGTCTCGCCGATACAGGGTGTGGTCGGGTTGGAACTCCAAGGGGACCAGAACCGCGGCGTCGACGAACGGCTCGCTGTCGGCTTGGAGGAGGGACAAGGGCAAATCCGGCGTGCGCTGATCAAGTTCGATCTGTGCGACTTCGCCTCCACCAACGGCATGCTGATCACTCATGCCGACCTCGAGTTGTACGTCGCCATCGGGCCGATGCAAGACGAGGAGGTGGAAGTGTACCGGATGCGGCATGAGTGGCAGGAAGGGACACAGCAAGCCAAATATGGGAATATCCGCGGCGAACCGGACGGTGCAAGCTGGAATACCTCCGACGGGGTCACCCCCTGGCCCCAGCTCGATGCGGAGAATGGTATTTACGGTGCGGGCTACGTGGAGAATGCGTCGGACCTGCTGGGCAGCAAGATTCTGCCGGCTGGCACTAACGGTTTGGTGCGAATCCCCCTGGACACCGCCAAGGTTCAGGAATGGGCACTGCTCGATTTTGTCAACAATGGGATACTCGTAAAAACCTCGAATACCGCGGAGGCGCGTGCCGGCAGTGCCATGTACTTTCACAGCATCAATGCCCAAGAGCCAGGCGCAATGCCGCCACAGTTGCTACTGGAGTATTTCTCCTCCGTAGGCGAGCCGCGCCCGTTCCTGGAGTGCGTGGACGGTTTCGCGGATGCCACCTGCAACGGGCCAACACAGGGGCATCTGGCCGATACCCCATATCCGGTCACGCTGGCCGGAGAAGGCTTCACCCAAGGCATGACCATCACTGTCGAGGGGCATGATCATTCGGTAATCGTCCCGTCCGAACTATTAGACGTGAGTTCCAACGGCCAGGAAGTGACCTTTCCGCTACCACCGTTCCCGCCTGGTGAGAATTGTGCGCTGGAGGATTCCTTTGAGGTTAAGATCACGGTCAGCAACGGCTGCGAAACCAAACCGGACCAGCCTTTGGTGTTCACCTATAACGTATCCAGTGTCCACGTCTTCCCCGGCCAAGACCTGCAGGCAGTTATCAACGATGCTCCCGCCGGGACATGTATTGTGCTCGAACCGGGCGTCCACGACGGGCCGATCAGCTTCGTGTCCGGCAAGTCGGCGATTACGGTGACGAGCACCATCCCGACCCAGCCGGGATTCACCAAGATCGACGGTCCCTATCAGGGAGATGTGATTCCGGACAATCCGGCTGTCAAGTTCGACAACTGCGGCGGCCGCATTGAGTTCGACCCCGTCAGTGGCACTGGCTCGGCGACTATTCCCGGTGCGCCGATCGTTCTGCGTGGGATCAATGTGCGCCTTGGCAACGGTGGCATTGTGATCGAGAACGCTTCACCGTTGATCATGGACTGCCGTGTGGACGACAACTTCGCCAGAGCTCCTCACGCGGGAGGAATCACCATAGAGGCTGGTTCGCATCCGGTGATCGTCGACTGTGCCGTGGAGGGCAACTACATCATGGAGGGCCCTTGCAACGAACCGCGTTATGGCGGCGGAATCCGTGTTAATGCGGGGGCTGTGCCCACAATCGTCGGTTGTAGCATCGCCAGCAATACCATCAAATCAGGAGGAATAGAGCAAGCCGGCGGAGGGGTCTACTTTGAGAACACACCATCGAGCATGATTGTTGCCAACAATGCCATCCGAAGCAATAAGATTGAAGGCTCAGGAAATGGCGGAGGTGTCTGCTGGGCAGAGACGGCGGCGGGGCGTTTCTTCCTGAACATTGTGGAGGAGAATACCGCCCCCGGCGGCAGTTCCTGCCACGATCCCTGGGACGACAACAGCCACGGCCATGGCCCAGGAATCTATTGCAGCTCAGGGGCCAAGCCATCGCTCGACAACAATCTCATCGATGGGAACGGCGACCTCCAGCACTTGAACAAGGGAGGTGGAATCTATATCGCCGATTTCAACACTCACAGCATCTCGATTCGGGAGAATGTCATTCGCAACAACGTTGCACAGTATGGCGGCGCCATGTACCTCGCACGGAAAACCGCTCCTGAAGTAGTCCGGAACATCATCGCGGACAACGTTGCACACCAGCCTTACGATTCCTCGGAACAATGTCCACAGCCTCCGCTCTGCCCGATCGACGCCTACGAATCAGGGATCATCGCCATCGACGCTGAACCTGATCTAATCAACAACACGATACATGGAAATGAACGCGTGATCATTTGCCCGCATTCATGCCTTCTCGATGACGATGAACAAGGCAGCGGTTTCCATGGCCAACTGCTGGTTACGGGCGATCTGATAATAGCGAATAACCTGGTCACCGACAACGAGAATGGATGGGAACTCTTCGCCGACACAGCCACGACGGCTGCACATGTCGTCTACAACTTGGCCTACGATCCCAACGAGTCAAGCTGGCTGATATCGTCGCACTTCAATGACCAGCATGACAACCTGGATACTGGCTACGATGATCCTCTCTATGAACAGGATCCCCCGGACGTGAACGAAGTAACTTGGCCACGCGATGCGAACTATCCCAATGACTTCCGCCTGCAGGCCGGTTCGCCCGCCATCGGCAGTGGCCAAGGCGGTGTCGACATGGGCGTCATCAAATTTGATGCGTTCATCGACGCCAACGGGGGGTTGGTTGGCGACGGCGCTTCCTATGCCACGCTCGACATTCCTTACGCCACCACCAGCGGGTTGACCGAACGAACCGGCATCAGCATCGAGGTGCACGACGAGCCCGCAGTCAACACGAACGGCCGTTACGTGTACGTCGCAGCCCGCGATCTGAACAGCAATGGCAGCATCGAATCTGCCGAAATCGCCTCGTTCCATGCGCTGTATGAATTTGAACCAGCCCTACAGACGGTCTCCGACGTAACCATCGAGATGCCGTTGCTGCGGCCAATCACCCCCACGAGCCCATTCAGGCTGTATTATTACAGTGGCGGCACGTATGCTCGGGTTGACGGGGTTGCCGCGGGCAAGGTGGATCACTTCCGGCAGGTGGTGGTGTTCGAGTCAGTGACTATTGGGGAATCGGTGTTGCTGCGCGGGGATGTAAACAACGACGGAAAGGTGGACCTGGACGACTACGCAATCGTCCATGCGTGTCTGGGGGGGCCGGACCGTACAGGCGGTCTGCTACGCCGGGAGTGCGCGATCTGTGACTTGGACAACGACGATGACGTTGACCTTGTAGACTATGCCGTACTTCAGCAAGCCTTCACGGCAGCGCCGTGAGAACCTCGTCTTTCGAGTGGCAGACAAACGGCAGCAAAGGAGTGAAGATGAAGCCCATCCGCGTGATCAGGTTAATCGTTGTCCTGTTGTGGGGCGTGGCGTTGTCGTGTCCGCCGAGCTTCGGCCAGATTACAGCAGATACTCTCACCAACAACGATCTAGTTCTGAACGCCCGCTATGTGGGCGACATTGATTCGTTGCGGAAATGCACTGAAGACGTCCCATACGGTGAGATCTATAACTTCGCCATTCCCACACCGGGGTATGCCGACTGCGGCACCTGCACGGTAGGCGCCATTCCACTGCAAACGTACGCTTGCACTGGTGGATCGTTAACCTATGCGGGCGGCAGTGTGTGCTTCTCGACAGGCGACGTCTCATGGGACAGGAGCATGATACGGCTGTATGAGGGCTTCAACGCTTGTGGCAGAGAGTTGGATCCGAACGACTCGGAAACGTATGTCGATTTGATACCTCTGTCGTCCTTCCCCTATCCGGTCTTCTCTATCAAGGTGCTAAGCACCAGAGGATTGGGCGAGTTGGAGCTTGAGTTGTCCTATGAGGGGAGCGTCGACTTCAATGTGGAGGACTGTGTTCCCTGGCTCGGCTGTCACAGTCCCTGCACGGGACAGGGTATGAATGATTTCCACGTTGAAGGGAGCAAGACCATTAAGGTCCAGCCCACGGCCGGATCGGGCTGCGGGCTGGGCGGCCTGAGTGAGGCTTTTCATCTGGCCACACCCCTGCTCGCGGTGGAAGTTGGGGCGGCGGGACTGGAGGTGATAGCCGGTGAAACGGCCGACATGATTGGCATGAGCTTCTACCACAGGGGGGAGCAGACAACCGAACCGCTCTACGACGTGCGCCTGCCAGGCTGGGCGGAGACGTTGTTCATACCCAACCAGTCTCAATTCAGTCCCATCCTTGGCACGCCCTGGTGCGGGCTGATGATCGGCTACCGGGTAAGCTCGCAGAACGTCGAAGGTCCGGCCGGTACAACGTATGTCTTTGACGTGGAGCAAAACACCGGGCTCCTCGAACATATACGTCCGCCTTCGATCGACAACAACACCCATCCTGCGGTGCAGTCGTACCAGTACACCGGTGCCGGCGAGGAGAAACGCGTCTGGCTGATCACCGATCACGCCGGCTTCCCCAACTGGATCCGGCTATGGCGCTATCCTGTTTCGCCTGACGATCCGGATCCGCCGAGTCCGGCGGCTCCGCCGGACAAGGGCGGAGTAGTCTACCGGATTACCACGTCAGACGAGCGCCGCTGGGACCTGGAGACTAACTACTGCGTAGAGGTCGAGGACGAGAAGTACTGGTACGTGACCGCAGTGATCCCTTTGGACCGCAAAGGCGCCCGCTATTACGGCCGCAACTCCGCCGGCCGCATCACCACAGTGGCCGACGCCTGGAACCGGACCATGTACGCCTTTGACTACGCCCCGGACGCTTCCGCCCGCCCGGTCATTCTCACCAATGAGTATCACTACATCAACGAGCCGCAACCCTCCACCGCAGGAGCCCTGCAGCGTGTGGCGGCCCATACTTACGAAGAGCACCGGATCACCAAGAACCTCTATGTCGAACCGGGCAAGTTCCGCCGGGTGGTCTATGAGTTTAACACCAACGGGTTGGATCACGAACTGGAAGCCATCAAGACCTACACCGACGTGTTCAACGGCCCGCAAGACAATGGCGGAACGGAGATCGCCGTCCGCTTCGAACACGATGTGGAAAACGTCGCGGGCAACATGCAAGTGACACAGATTACCTTGCCCGATCCCGAGACCGGTTCTGCCACCGGTATGAAGATCAAACACACCTACAATGATGAAGGTTTCCGAACTCGTACGGTGCATGAAGCTCCGAATGGTGAACAACTGGTAGTTTACGACGTCGAGTATGAAATGTACTATGGCGGCTCGGAGCCTGTCGAGCCGGAGGATTTCTGCGACCTGACCGACGACTTTGGGGAATGGACGCTACGACTGGCCGACGTGAATACCAGCCAGGTTGGTTGGCTGGATTCCTGGTCCATCCTGATCGAGGGAGAAGGCGACGCATTCCAGATTCAAAGCCAACTGCTTACTTCTGAACCACAGGGCAGGCTGTACATACCCGATCTGGATCCCCTGGGCGTTATCGATGTTATCTATGCGCCGCCGTTGTTGGAGAACATTCGGCGGGTGACCGTTGGATTGTGCGTGGATCATCCCCGACCGCGGGACTTGCACATCACCTTGACCCACCGCGGTATCACCGAAGACCTCAGCGACGTGCTGGAGCCCACGGAGAAGAGGTCTCCCACCGTGGAGCAGCAGAACGACGCCGGCGGCGCGGTTGCCACTGCCTCAGAACCACCGCCCGCCGCACCGCGCCGGCAATGCGTCGAGTACGTAATCTGCTCCACCATAGGCCGCCGGGAGACAGACCGAGTAGCTACATTCTACCATCTGCCTCGCATCATTAAGTCTTCTGATGCCCGTGGCAATGTCACCCGGTTTGATTATGAGAACGGCGGGGAGGATGAAAACGGCGACGGGGTCAAAGGGGAAGTCAGCAACAATCTACTCAGTATCACCGGTCCGACCGTGTACCAGGGGCCTTCCGCCCCACGCTACGCGGAGATGCTCTTCGAGTACGACGGCACCTTGGGCGTGATGACTCGCGCCAAGACGCGCTTTGCAGATGGTCCGGACGACTTCCTGGAAACCGCGTACGAGTACGATTCCCTGCGGCGGCTGACCAAGGAGACTGACGATCCACAGGGGCTGGCCATTGCCACCGCCTACCGCTACGACCAGGCCAACCGCTTGGTCACCGTTACCGATCCGGCCGGTTACAAGACCCGCTACACCTACGACAACGACGGGCGCGTGCTCGCCGAATACACCTACCTGACGGAAGACGTGGAGGGAGAGTTCTACGGCTCGACGAACGTCTATAACTCCAACGGCCGGCTGTCGGAGTCTTATTACGAGAACGAAGACCAGACCGGCCAGCCCGTCCCAGGCCAACAGGCGACCATCGACGCGTACTTCTACTATGACCGCATAGGAAGGATGACCAAGGCCGCCCTGCTGCCCGCCGGGGTCGCTCAAACCATGGATTACCACCTTAACTGGCAAGGGGAGGTCTTACAGGCGTTTGACACCAGCGGACGCGGGTATCGCCTGACTTATGATGGACGTGGGCTGGTCAGTTCGGAAGTGCCCCTGGCTCAGGGCGTCTCCCCAGTGGCTGATCTGATCACCCAATACGCTTACGACTTTCGCGGCGCCCTCACCTCCGCCCTCAGTCCCACCCAGGTGGAACTGAGCCAGGAATACGACGACTTCGGCCGGACCACGAAAGCGATCCAGAAACCCCGCAGCCAGGAGCCGCAGCAAGCGGAAATCGTCTCGAACTTACTCTATGACCCCGACGGCAACGTAACCCGCCAGACCACCAAGCAAGGCGAGCAGGTGTTCGACGACGCCGGCGTCTTCTACGACGAGGAAGGCAGGCCCTTCGAGATGCGCCAACATATCGAGCCCGACTCCGGCGGTCTGTACGACGAGATAGCCAGGATTTCCTACGATTACGCCGGCAGGGTGGTGGAGAGCAGGAGGTTGGGAGATCAGACTCCGGTGGAGATCGGCGGGGGGAGGGATGCCGTGCAACTCACCCAAGGCGGCGACGCCTTTCAGCAACTCCACTACGACAAAGCCGGACGGCTTACCAAACGCACCGACTCGGAGAATGGCCAGGTAATCTTTGGCCGGGATCCGCGGGGACAGATCACCACCGCCACCATCCGCACCTCGGAGCGGCACGACATCACCTTGAGGGTCCAGTACGACGCCCTGGGCCGGGCGACCAAGACGGTTGACGGAGAGGGATACGAGAAACGCATGGACTACGATTCCCGCGGCTACATGAGACGCATGTCTCTGCAGAGCAGCCGGGGGGAATGCCTGGAAAGCTACGCCAATGTTTTCGATGAGGCCGGCAGACTGGTTCGCACCGCCAAGATGGCCGAGTGCGAACAGACCACGCCGGATGAAACCCGCGACTGGGTGGTGGACTACGCCTACGACGCCGACGCCCGATTGCTCGCCAGGGGATCTTACAACAACTTCTCCACCGAACCAATCGTCACCTACTACACCTACGACCCGCTGGGCAGGACGTCCCGAGTGAATACTCCTTGCGGCGGATCCTCGGAGCACCAATACGCTCCCAACGGCCTGGTGCAACGCTATGGTGTGGCCGATGGGCTGGGCACGCGCATCTTCAACCTCGGCTACGATGGGCATAACCGGGTCACCACACTCACCGCAGATGGCAACCCGCAACTGGTCACTCAAGTGCAGTATGACGGCCTGGGGCGGCGCGTCGCCTCGGTTGACCCGGCCGGTAAGGTTGTTCAGGTCCAGTACGACCTGGGGGGACGGGTCACGCAGTTGCTGGAGGACCCCGGCGGAATCGCCCGCCGCACTGACTTCAGCTATGATAGTAAGGGTCTGCTGACCTCCCAGACTGCTTACACCAGTTTCCTGGGCACACCTTATGGTACGCAGACCACCAACTACGTCTACGACTCGGTGGGCCGCCTGCGCTACTTGGCCTATCCCGACAGCACCGGGACAACCGGACCTTCCGGCCAACTCGACATGGTGGAACTCAAATACGATGACGTTGGCAGACTCACCCAGCATGTCGACCAGCGCGGCTGGGAGACTTCCTACGCTTATGACGACCGCGGTCTGCTGACCGCCAGACAGACCGATACCGCCCGGGAGCGCTTCAATGTGATGGACAACTTCGACTACGACGGGGCCGGCCGGCTGACCCTGGCCACCCGGGGACCGCCGGGTAATCCTGGCGGCATCGCCCGCACCGAGCGCCACTACAACAACCGGGGCGATCTGCTCGAAGAAAGTCAATGGGTCGGCGCCGGACAGGCTTACACCACGTCTTACGCTTATGACCAGGGCGGCAACGTCATCGGCGTGCTCTATCCCGATGGACGGCAACTGGTCCAATCCTACAACTCCGCCGACCAACTCATCGATATCCGTGATGTAAACGAGGCGGGCTTGGCCTACGAATACGATGGTTGCGTTCTGACCAAGCGGCGAGTCAGTACGTGTGACGAGTTCGGCAACAAATACTACGATAGGTACATCCAGTACAACGACCACCGTTGGGTCTCACGGTTGATCACCAACTTCGTCAGCGGGCGGGGCACGACCACGATCGCCGACTTCACCTATACAAGGGACAACGCCGGCAACCCGCTCGCCGTTCTGGCCCACGGGACCGGCGGCTTCGCCGACCTGGACCGCACCTTCTCCTACGATTCTCTTCATCGGCTCACCTCCATCCAGTATGCCGGCGGAGATACTGAGGCGACCATCCTGGACGAATTGGGCAATCGGATCGGTCATGCCGACCGCGACGGCCAGTACACCGCATACGCCTTGGGCAGCGCCGCCAACGAATACGCATCCGTCGGGCTGCACCCCGTGACCTACGACGCAGCCGGCAACCTGACCGTCGATGAGGACGGACACCGCTTCGAGTACGACGAGCTTGACCGCTTGGTGGAGGTCCGGGCCGAAGACGGAACCGCGCTCGCCGAGTACACCTACGACGCCCTGGGCCGACGAGTCGCTTTCGACCGCCCGGACGCCGACAGCACCATCCGGTACTACTACGACCGCATTTCGGCTGTCGAAGAACGCGCCGAGGATGGGGAGCTATTACGCAGCCACGTCCTGGGCGGCCAGTACATTGACGAGCGGGCCTACTCGTACGACGCTGCCACCGGAGAGTGCCCGCAGTACATCCTGGGCGATCTGTACTCGGTGGCAGGCGTAGGCAATGCCGACGGCACCGAGGTGGAAGCCTGGGACATGTCCCCCTACGGCACCTTCACGGCCGGAACCGCCGAGTGCCAACCCATGGACATCAACTGCGACACGGTGGTGGACGCGGCCGACATCCAACTGGTCAACATGTCCTTGGACACCACTCCCGCCGACCCCGACTGGCTGGAGCGCGCCGACCTGGACGGTGATAACCTGGTCGAGTTGGAAGACGACCTGCGCCCGGTGCGCAACGCCCTGGGCTACTCCTACGGCGGCGGCACAGCCGACATCCAGGACAACATCTTCACCCTCCACGGCCGAGAGTTGGACGTGTTATCTGACGGCTTGGTCCTGCAGTATCACCGCGCCCGGCATTATATACCCCAACAAGGCCGTTGGCTACAACGAGACCCCAAGAACTATGTCGACGGCATGAACCTATACGAAGCTTTCGGCGCCAATCCAGTCAGTCTCGTCGATCCGCGCGGCACTGTTATCGAGGAGTTCTTCAACTGGCGGTACAACGACAAATGGGCCTCAACTGAGGAACTCAGAACAGCCCTCGACTTAGGGATGGACTTCTCCGAAGTTACCGGTGAAGAGGTGCGAATGATACGCGATGCTGGTGAAGCCCTCTTCGCTCTCACGAATCCCGGACTAGCCGCCAGCATGGGCATAACCGTTGACCCCTTGGATGTAGTTAGTGAAACAGGCAAGACCACAGCGCGTATGTACAACAACGCCGTGGAAAGCAGCACAGAGCGAATGATAGCCGTTGCAGAAGCTCAGATGGAGGCCGGAGTTTCCTTGGAAGAGGCTACTTCAGGTGTCTTCCTGTCAGCCGTGGTGATTGGCGACAAGGTTGGTGTGACGCCCGCCCTGGAGGCACGATATGACGTTGATTTAGCTACGAATGAGCAACTAAGCACCATCGAAGTGGATTTCGGCCTCTTCGTGGCGAGTGAGCGCTTCCGGCGAACTCTTCAAGGTGGTGGCCAACTCGGGATCATCATCGGTACAGCCGGGATGCGATCTAATAGCGCCCTGGCGAGACGGGGTAGTTTCACACGGAAGCTGCGAGCTTGGGAACTGCGGAAGGTGCGAGCATTCCGGCGGGGGCGCGGGAATGTGGGTTCTACTGCCGCACGCGGTGGCGTGAGCGGCGTCGCCCCGAACAATGCGGTCAGTTCACAGTTCAGTCGTATGCGGACAGCTGCTCGTTATCTGAAGGATGGACGATACTTCGATGGATCGAAGTGGAGGGTGCTCACCCGAGCTAACCGTCGAACGATCCTGTCGGGTATCGATTTTACGAAGGGCGTCCGCGTTGTGAACTTACCTCGAGGTACTAATCTGATACAGTACGTGCGACGAGGAGGACGGCTTGGCCCGTGGTTTACTGTCCCTGGTACACCAGCCAGCAGAGTTGGGTTGTTCGGTGGTGGCCGGAATCTTGTTCCTTTCCGTACTTCCCTGCCAACTCAGGTATTGGAGACTACAGCTAAGCCGATCATGGATACATGGTCCGTACCAGGGTTTGCAGTCCCAACAGAGGGTGGTGGAGTGCAGTACTATATCTTCCAGAGCTATAAGGTGTTTCCAAAATGACCGACTTATGGCAGGCCAAACTACAATGGACACTCTCGGAGCTTAAGAAGCTGAGGGAGAAGCACCCGGACGATCGCCTCATTGTGTCAGGCATCACGCAGTTGCAGTACCTGCTTGCTCTGGCTGAGGGAACGGAGTCTGACGATTCGTCTCTCGAAAAAATCGACATCGGATACCTTGCGGTTTATTCCTTGGCGGACGTCGTTTCATATGACTTGTCTGTTGCTATGTGTGACATCTCTGAAGGGGTACGACATATCCTGCGTCGTCAGGGCCGCAAACCGAATATCGATCGTACTGGTGAGCTTGGTAGGTCAGGTTGATAACCTGACGCGATAGCGAGGTAGGTCAGGCTAAAAACCTGACGTGATAAGCTGGAGCAATATGACAAGACGATTGGCAGGTTTGCAACCTGCCCTACGGGTCTAGCGTCCACTCTTTGTCATCACTTTTTCGAGGAGATACGCTAATGTGTCACCATAAGGCATCGTCGGATGTCCAAATCCAGCGCCGGCTGGCGGTGTCTGCCGTCTGGTGGTCGCGGCGTAAGTGTATCCACTGCCGGGTGCGTATCGCAGTCTGGATTACGCTGGGGGCGGCGGCTATAGGGTGTGTCTGGCCAACGGGGCAGGCAATGGCTACTGACGATGAATATGCGTATACACTGCACCTCCAACCATCGACGCCGGTCACGGGCAAGCTGGTCGTCGCGGAGGGCAATACGTTCGACGTAGACGTAGCCCTCTTCGTTGATGAGGCTGACCCGGACGGCAACGCTGACAACAACTTCATCGCCGCTCTGGTAGCCTGGCTGCGGAGCGATTCGGACGCATACCCGTTTCTCGTCACCAACGTTGTCTGGCTGCCCTATGGTCCGGCGGGCATCGACTGGCTCGATTTCAACGATGACGAGGAGGTGGGTTTTGCGCCCCCCCCGACATCGGGTTACCCGCAAGACCTGACAGCTACAGAGCGGCTTCGCCTGGTTGGGATGTTTGCTCCGGACGAAACCACGCATCTGAGTGTCGACGACATCGGCGCCGGTTTGGTCGTGGCCCGGATCACGATGCAGGCTCCTACAGGCTCGGAGGTCGTAGGGCAGGAATTGACCCTGTCTTTCCTGACCGGCGGCGGCTATGCCCCCAGTGCAGCCAACAACCTGGGCGAGAGGCAAATCGCCACAGCCTCGTCAACTCTGCTCACCGTCCTGATCGTGCGGCCGGACTGCATCGGCGGGCCCAACGATTGCAATAACAACGGCATCGCCGACCACTGCGACATCGAGTTCGGCCTCAGTGACGACTGCAACGAGAACGCCGTCCCCGATGAGTGCGACATCGCCGGCGGAACCAGCGGGGACTGCGATGCGAACGGCACACCTGACGAATGCCAGAGTTTCGACGACTGCAACCACAATGGCATCGTCGACTTCTGTGACACAGCCGCCGGCACAAGCGAAGACTGTGACGGAAACCACGTGCCCGACGAGTGTCAGGTCTTCGACGACTGCAACAACAACGGCACACCCGACCCGTGTGACATCCGCGACGGCGTCAGTGAAGATTGCAGCAGCAACGGCATCCCGGATGAGTGCGAGCCGGACTGCAACAACAACGGCATAGCGGACACCTGCGATATCCTGGAGGGCACCAGCGCGGATTGCAGTGGCAACAACATCCCCGACGAGTGCGAACCAGACTGCAACGGCAACAACATAGCCGATAGCTGCGACATCGTGGCAGCCACCAGCCAGGACTGTGACCTCAACGGAATCCCCGACGAGTGTGAGGACACGTTGCCCGATTGCAACAACAACGGAATCTGGGACGCCTGCGACATAGTTAACGGGTCCAGCACGGACTGCAACGCCAATTGGATTCCAGACGTATGCGAAATGGGCTGTGGCGGAACCGCGGATCAGGATGGCACGTGCTCGCCGTCCGTGTGTTCGGCAACGGGATACGGCAACGGCATCACCGGGGTCTGCGACTGCAACAACAACGGAGCACCTGATGAGTGCGACATCGCCGGCAGCACGTCACACGACTGTGACGGCAACCACGCTCCCGACGAATGTGCGATCAGCGGCAATCCGTTTCTGGATCGGAACATCAACGGTCTCCTCGACGTGTGCGAAGACTGCGACTCGAACGGCATCCCCGATACATGTGACTTAGATTGCAGTAACTCCGGGTGCAGCGGCATAGGGGGTTGCGGGTTGGCCCGGGATGACAACGCCAATGGCATCCCTGACGAATGTGAGATCGGCGCGACTGACGACGTCCTGTCTGCCGGCCCGGAAGCACAAGAGTTATACGTGATTGATCTGGCGACCCTGGAGGGCGGCCGATCCGGCGGCATCTATGGGATCAGCGGCACCAGCGCGATCACCGGCATGGCGAGCGACCCTACCGGTGACGTCGTGTATGTCACGGTCGATCCCGGCACGCCAAGAACGTATATCTATCGCGTTCACGTCTCCGACGGGCAAGCCGAGCAGGTCGCGGTCATCCAGTCGAGGTCCGCTCGGGCCGTCGCCTTCGAAGCCAGCCTCGGGCTGGAGACCCTGTACGTCGGCGTAACGGCGTACCCCGGTGATGAGCCGCTGCTATTGGTGATCGATCCGCAAACCGGGGAGACTGTCTTCGAGAATCCCCTGGATACGGGCGACGAATACCCGACGGGTTTCGCCTACGATTCTCGGCACGGCTTGCTTTACGGCGTCTTCTCCCAGGGATCGCTGTATTCGTTCGTTGTAAACGAGCTGTCTGGCCGGATCGTGAGCACTACCTGCGTAGGCCGGGTCCCTCAGCCGTTGGGCAACTTGGCCTACGACCCGGCACGTGACCGTTTGCTGGCAGTAGCCGAAGGTTATCTATACACCGTTGACCGGGCGACCGCCGATGTGGGCTGTGTCGGTGCGGGTTTTGTGGACCCGCCGCAGGTGGCCGGGCTTGCATACTGTCCGTCATCCGAGCCGCTGGTGGACATCTCGTCGTGGCCGGAGTTCCCCATCGGCTCAGGACGCGGCGCGGGGCTTAGCGGCAGTTGTGTTGCTGCCTCGGCTCCGGACTTGGCCATCAATCCATCCACAGGCCGCCCGCTCGTCGCCTACGCCGAGGATGGAGCCATCGCCGTGCTTCGCTACGAGGAGCGGCTTTGTGGCGGAGAGTTGATCCCCTGGCGCGAGGTGACCGGCACGCGGGTATCGAGGATCGAAGACGCAGAGGCCAAGACACCAGCCGTAGCCATCATCACCGCCGGAGACCCGGTCCCCGTGGTGGTCTGGAGTCAAACCTTTGATAATCCACCCGGTGGACCGGACGAGATATACGTTCGCCGATTGAATGCGACCATGGGCGCATGGGAGGAGATGGGAACAGCCTCCGCCAGTGCCCGAGGGATCAGTAACACTTTGGCCAACTCTTGTGACCCGGTGCCGGCAGTCATGCCCTCCGGCGACCCCGTCATAGCGTGGGTTGACAAGAACGACATGTTTGACTTTGAACAGGTCTATGTCCGCCAGTGGTCTTCAATCGTGAGCGATTGGGTTGAAATGGGCAGCGGCTCAGCCTCGGGCTACGGCGTCAGTGCCAGCGCTGGGCGGGCGACCGACGTTGCTCTCGTGATAGACGGAACCAGCCAGCCCGTCCTTGCCTGGGCCGACACCAGTCCCGACACGGGTGGCGACTATAACATCTACGTCCTCCGTTGGAACGGTGTCATCTGGGATGAGTTGGGCACCGGCTCCGCCGGCGGTGACGGCATCACCGGCACATCGCCGTATGACAACTTTGACGACCGTCAGCCTGCGTTGGCCAGTGACAGCCAAGGAAGTGTTTATGTCGCCTGGTCCTCCTGCGTGACAACTGGTTGCGCCGGCCCTCGCCAGATCAAGGTGTTGAAATGGGACGGCGCCGCTTGGGCCGCCCTGGGGCAATCGATTGGCATATCGGGGATAAGCGGTACGCCTGGCGTTTCCGTGAATCCATCGGTCATTGTGGATGCCAACAGCCACGTGGTGGTAGCGTGGTGTGACGAGACCACGTCACCTTCCCAGATACTGGTGCGCAAGTGGAACGGTATGCACTGGGTTGAAGTGGGAGCCGGCTCTGGCATTGGGGCAGGCATAAGCGGGACTTTGTATTCCGGCGATGCCCGCCAACCCGTATTGGCGGTCGCCGGCAATGGCGGCCTGTTGGCCACATGGGCCCAGTGCCCGACTGGAGACAGGGAAGATGCCCAGTCCGCCAGCCAGATACTGGTTCGCGGATATGGGTTTTCGGTGGATGATCCGTGCCTCGACTGCTTGGACGACGGCGATTGCGATGACGGTCTGTTTTGCAACGGAGCGGAGACGTGCGACAGCGGAGGTATCTGTCAGCCGGGCGACGATCCGTGCCCGGGTGGAACATGTGACGAGGGCACGGACAGTTGTCTGCCTGATTGCAACACAAATGGCATTCCGGATAACGACGATATCGCCGGCGGAACCAGTTTGGACTGCAACAACACCGGCGTTCCGGACGAATGTGAAACGATCGGCAGCGGCGATATCGATGGTGATGACGACGTCGATCTGACCGATTTCGCCGCGTTTGTGGACTGTCTTGCCGGCCCCGCCGCACCACCCAACCCACAATCACCCGAATGTGTCCAGATATGCCTTGATGCTTTCGACTTTGACAGCGACGGAAACCTGGACCTAAACGACTTCAGCGGGTTCCAGGCGGCATTCACAGGACCACGATGATCACCGAGAGGACGATTCTCTGGAGCCGCCGATATTGCCGGATATCCAGGCTAAGTATGTACATCTGCTTAGGTATTTGCGAGGCGTGGCCGGATCATAGAGAATGCGGGTGTGCCGCTGGTGAAACCGCAGCCTCGAACGCCCTCACGCAAATCGCCGGATATTCCGTTCACCCCGTCGGCGACAACGACGGTTGCGCGGAGTGCTCCGCGCAACGCCTTGCAAACGGCTACAAAATTCGTTATCGTTGCAATAGAAATCGCGGCTGGCGCGTAGAAAACCGCGATCATCGAAACGCGCTGCCTGCCTCATAACCCGGAGGCCGCAGGTTCGAGCCCTGCCCCCGTTATTCATGTAAAGCCAGCAGAGACAACCACTTAGGCGTCTCTGCTGTTTCGCTTTTACGGACCCGGCTGGCGGAATGTCAATAAATTGTGTCTTTCCGGCTAGCGTGTATGAACAGACTTGGCCGGCTTGGTATCGTCAGCCGTCGACCGATGGTGGTCGTCTGGAGGACAGCTGATGACATCCAGAGGCACAGGCATGGTTCTGGCTCGGCTTGAGGCCGTTCGTCGGCGTTTCGATCGTTGGCGCGTGACACGCGAGGGCAACTCGCGTATCCCCGAGCCGCTGTGGAGTCGGCTGTGAAGCTCGCGGAGGCCTACGGACTATACAGGACCGCACGAACGCTTGACCTTGACTACAACACCCTGAAGCGGCGCGTTGCGTCGAACGCCCCATACGACTCACCCTGGCCTAACGCCCGTGGCAAGCACAGTTTACCAGGAAAATGGGCCACAACAAGTCGAGGTTTTGGCCGGACCCATAGCGTGTGAGGTGCCCAGGCTCGCTCACTGGGGAACCGCGATGGCCCCATCTACACCCGACTCAAACGAAACAAAGTCTTGGAGCCTTCCTGGCATGGGTTGGTGGTGATGGTGTTGGACGGCCATGAATCCAGCACCAGCTACCGACGTTGCTGATCGGGCTGCCTCCAACCGTGGATCACGTTGCTGATCGGGTCACCCTGATGGTAACGTGGATCGAAGGCGGTGATGATGGCTGGCGACAAGGGTAGCCGCCAAGCGAGAGTGACCAACGGGACACCCCTTGGCCAAAGGGACGCAAGCACCCCCGGTTCGGCCAGTTCACCCAGTACCGCACGCATGAACTCCGCATGGAGCCATAGAGCCGTTTAGGCCTGACGTGAAGCTGGCTGGTCCCGTTGTTCAGCATAGTGCCATCGGGTTCGGTAGGCAGCCCTGCTCGATGGCGCCCCGGACATCACGAACCTGGACCAGCAGTAGGCTATGTTGGACCAGCATCTGGTTCATCGCGAACCTCAACAAATCATCGACCGTGAGGCCGTCGTTGATGGCACCCCTGAGGAAGGGCACGTCAAGAGGGCTTGGGCTTGGCTCGGGGGATCGAGGCTTCAGCGATGGCACGGATAGATGCTGGAATTGACCTAGACGTTGGTAGAGCGGAGATACCCTCTTCTGAGGCCACATATCACGTTTCAACCTGGAAAGAACATAACGAACGGTACGCATGTCGCAGGGAGATAGTTTATCGTAGAGAAGTCCAATGTGACGGTCGATGATGTCTCTCAACCTGTTACGTCGAAGGATGAGGTCGTGTTGTCTCTTGTGAGTGGGTGAATCGGAAAGCACTCTATAGCTCAGGATACTGCTCATGTGTATTTTGTTTTCATATATGTAGGGTGTTTCGACCAAGGAAAAGCATGGACCAATGCAAGCCTCGCCCTTGGAATCCGGCAGTCTGTTTCCCCCTACAAACTTCGCTCGATCCACCACAGGACGACGAATGCTCTGCCGTGTTCGCAACTGAATCCAGAGGTGAGATCGCCATCACGTACCTCTCATGATGTTCCACAGGGAGAACCCGCTGTTTGGGTTGTTTCATGCGGCACTGCCCCCAGTGACCCGCATGGAGCCATGCAGGCGAGCGAACCCCAGATGCCACGGCGGCAACGGGATCGCTTACCAAGCAAGCGACGCTCAGTGGGACATCCCGACCATCTGGGCCGCCACGAGAATAGACGGAGCAGTCTCCCATATCAGGTTTCTCCGTGGACCCGATGGCTGTCGCTGGACTGACGTTCTGCCCATCCCCGTAGGGTGTTGGGCCTGATCCGTAGGTGTTCCGCCAGTTCCTCGGCGGTCATGAACTTCCCCATTACGCACCTCCTCATCTCAACAGATACCGAAAGGAATCAATACATATCCATATATACCGTTCCGGATGTGAGGGCTGATTCCGTAGGTACGCTTGTGGGTTGGACGGATTGTCTTGCCAGGCGAGAGGGCCGCCGTCAGCCGGTGCAAGATGCGACCGACTGACGGCACCTATTCCTCCTGCCGCGACCGCGTGAACACCTGCTATGTCGCACAACGATGCTTCAGAAGTCCTCGTAGCCCAAATCGTCCGTCCCGGCAAACTCATCCCCGGGGGGGCCATCCGTATCGCCGCCTGCCGAGTCGTTTGATTCCAGCGGTGTCTCGGGTTCGAGCTCGTCCTCCCACAGAGTAGCGTCCGCGTTAGTCTTGTTACCTGTCCAGGTGACTAACGATTACCGCAAGGAAATCGCCAAGAATGTTCGGAGACAGGTTGACGAGGCCGCGAGAGCGAGATAACCTGTTGGCAGGAAAGAGGTTAGAGATGATCGTTTTGCTCCGCGTGCCCCGAGGTCATGATGTGTGGCAAGGATAGTACGTCAAGTCGGAAGGATGCCCCGCCTCGCAAGGATCAACACCGCCGAAGGTACGGGATCAAGTGATCGACTATGTGCGATATTGGTCAGATAAAACCGAATTGCCGGCGAAACGTTCCAAGACAAGTGATCCAAGTCACGGCGAAGTGTTCTTGACGGGCTGGCAGAAGATGGAGACCATGTTATCAGCCGGTGAAACGGAAGCGGGTTCTGCTGGGGAGCAACCCGCCAGGGATAGCCGGTGGTGTGTGCGATGAATGGTCATGGTGGCGAACCTCAGGATTTGCCCTCACAGCCTTTCCTTACCATTCGGAGCATTCCCCCCATGCCGAAAAAACCCCCTTGCCGAAGGCAAGGATTGTCGCTTAACGGACGAGGGCATTTGCCCAATTCACGCTGAACCAGTACAGTGTGATGGCGTTTGGAGCGTAAGCTGTTCTCAGCCTGCGAGTACGGTGCCTAAATCGGAGGATGTGTCATGATGTCGAATCTCCGTCGATTCCGCTGGGGCTTGGTTGGTGCACTGGCGCTGCTGTTGGCGCCTGCTTGCAAAGAAAAAGAGACGCCCACAGCCGAGCCTGAAGCAAGCGCACTGGCCGTCGCTGAGCCAGTGAGAATGGGGGCCGTGTTCCCGCTGACCGGTGACGTCGCTTCCTACGGGCAGAAGGCCAAGCGGGGCATCGAATTGGCTGTGGCTGAGATCAACGAGAAAGGCGGCGTTCTCGGCCGGCTGGTCAGCGTCGATTTCCAGGACGACCGCCACGACAGCAAAGAGGCTGTGGGCATCACCACGAAGTTCGCGACGATCGACAAGGTGCCGGTGATCTTCGGCTCCGCCGGGAGCAGCGTTTCCCTGGCGATCGCCCCCGTTGCCAATCGGCACAAAGTCGTGCTCATGTCGCCGATCTCGTCTTCGGGCAAGCTCTCGACGGAGGGTGGTCCTTACTTCTTCCGCACCGTGCCCACCGACGACCTGCAAGCGGAAGTCCTCGCCGACTGGGTGCGCGAGTCCGGTGCGAAGCGCGTTGCCATCGTCTACACGAACAACTCATGGGGAAAACCGCTGGCGGATGGATTCGAGCAGAAGTTCACAAGCCTCGGCGGAACCGTCTTGCTAAGCGAAGGTGCAGCCGAGGAAACAAGTGATTTTCGCACGATCATCGCCAAGCTGAAGGGCCTTGAGGGCCTCGACGCCGTCGTGTCACCGACGTACCCGAAAGAGGGCGGCACGTTTGTCCGGCAGACCAAGGAACTTGGCTTGGCAAAGCCTCTGTTCGGCGGCGACAACTGGGGCTCGCCGGAGTTCCGCACTATCGCCGGCGATGCGGCCGAAGGCGTCTACTACACGGCCCCATCCGAGATCACGACGCCGCAGTATGAACAGTTCGCAAAACGGTACGAGGCCAAGTACGGCGAGCAACCGGACGTTTTCGGGGCCTACTCGTACGATGCCGCCAACGCCGTCTTCAAGGCGATCGAGAGTTGCAAGGCCACGGAGGGTGAGAAAATCCGGAAGGCCTTGCTGAAAACGTCGTTCCCGGGCGTCTCGGGACAGATTGCGTTCAAGCCAAACGGCGACGTGAAGTCCGAGGCGTTTGCTAGATTCACGATCCACAACGGCGAGGCGAAGCCCGCTCAGCCATAGAAAAGGAAACGAATGCTCAATCAAGAATTCCGTGCGCCAGCAGAACAGGAACCGAACTGTTCAACGACGACTGAGCCGCAAGAGACCTCTGCCGAGGAGTGCCGGCGACGAATGCTCCAGTGGCCCAATCCGGTCGAGTACGTCAACGACATGTACGGCTGTCACCCCGGCGGAGGGGACACCGAATACTTCCGCACGGTGTTCGGGAAATGAGCCTGACCGCTCAGGACGAAGAGCTATTCGAGCGCTGGCGCGAACGGATGGAGGCGCTTATCCGCGAGCACCCGCTCCAGCTCATCAGTTGGGAATCCACCCGCCGGTGTAATCTGCGATGTTTACATTGCGGTTCGCCAGCCGAGGATGTTGACCTCGACGCAGAGCTAACCGCAGACGAGGTCGTCGGCGCCTTCGAGCAAATCGCCGCCGACTTCGACATGAGCCAGTTCCGCCACGTCAACGTCACCGGCGGCGAACCATTCGTTCGGCGGGATCTGCTGGACATTCTACGACGCATCAGCCGCAACCCACACTTTCGCAACACCGACATCCAGACCAATGGCATTATCCTGGCCGATCATCCCGAACTGTTCGACGAGCTGGATCGTTACGGAGTGACCGGCCTCGGCATCAGCATCGACGGCCTGGAGGCGACGCACGACGCGTTCCGCCGTATCCCCGGCGGCTTCGCCAAGTCCTTCGAGGCGGCCCGACTCTCGGTCGAGCACGGCTACGTGACGACCGTCTCCGTCGTCGCCCACGCGAAGAATATCGACGAGATTCCCGCCCTGTTCGAGCTGTCCCGTCGCGAGATACGCCCACGGGTTTTCCGCATCATGACGATCGACCCCATCGGCCGGATGGACTTCGACTCGGAGTACATGCTCTCGCCCGATCAGGTCCGGCAGGTCATCGACTTCCTGAAGACCGAGTACGGGCGAGGCTGCGCCACCTACGCTGACCAGAGTACGACGATGGTCGAACTGGGCTGCGGCGGCTGGCTAGGCCGCGACCTGGAGGGCCTCGTCCGCCCCTTCATCTGGCACTGCATCGCCGGCATCAATAACCTCGGCATTCTCTACGACGGCAAGCTCGCTTCATGCAGCAACATCTCACGCGAGTTTATCGAGGGTGACCTGCGTACGGAACGGATCAAGGATGTCTGGCAGAACCGCTACGAGCGGTATCGTGACTCCGATTGGAAAAGAACCGGCCCGTGCGTGACTTGTGGCGAATGGGCCTATTGCTACGGTGGGCCGCTGCATGGTCGTTTACCGGACCACACTGATTTCCGCTGTTTATGGAACGACACCGATGGATTTGCCTGAAGCAATTGACAACGACGCGGCCCAAGGTACGCCAACGCCCCTTCCGCCTACGTCAAACATCGCGTACGCCTTTTTGCAGAGCCTTGCCAAGAAGAGGGATGCTGGTCGCGGGACCGTGGGATGGTGGATCGTCTTTCACTTCCTTCTGTTCCCAAGGTTGCCCTTCGAATACTGGCTGTATTGTGTCGACACTACATCCGGCACTCCACGCGATATCGACTCCACCGGTCCCAGCACAACCGACCCGCCGTTCACAAAGACCTCTTTGTTGAGGCGGCTTTCTGGGCTGTTGCGGCACAAACGAGTGCCAGCCATTCTATCCTTTCTCTCTGTCGTTCTCGTGCTTGTTGTCTACTTCCTTGCCAAGCGCTCCTTACCTCGACTCCTACCGGATGGCTTCACTTCTGCGCTATGTTGGATATCTTTCTCCATCTTCTGCAACACCGTCACTCTGCTTCTCATTTCGCTATTCGCCTTTCCTTCTGATGCCGCCGCGAGCATGCTTCGGCGCGACCTTCGACACACCCTAAACGAGAACTCCCTCAACCTATCGAATAGCTTGTCGAATAAGCTCCTTGAGCACGTGCTCTGGTCGCACGCGAAAACGGGCACGCTGCTCAAGGAACTCGCCACCCGCGATCCAGGAAAACGAGGGAAGTGGTTCCTCGTGAATTTCCTCGCTCATGTTGCTGAGGAACGCATTGATGTCCAGAAGAAACCGGCTGGCCAGATATATGTCCTCGGCACGGGTAATAATGTCTGGCCGGTGTGCAGATACTCGCGCTTCCTCGCGACGAACATGGATCACGCGGATAACAGCATTCTCTGGCTAGTCGATCCAAACGACTTCTTCGGCCTTCTCCTTCCTGAATTCGTGCGATACTTTGTAGCCTGCCATGCGATTTCAGCTTACGGCGAGATGCGGCCAAGTGCGTCGTACACTAATCGCACCAAGGCTTCGGTCCAGTCCGTCTTCGAATGCTATAAACACTCTCCTCAGACGATTAGCGTTGACAAAGCGGCTTGGGCAACGCACTATGACTTCATCGTGCCCGCACCTATTCGTGACAAAAACGTTGATACCGATCCGGAGGGCAGCACGAACAGTACGTATGAACGGCGATGGACTGAGTTTCATCACTACATTCTTCCGACGATTGTGCGATGCGGACAGGTGTTGCGCAAGCACTTCGGCACGACAGTTACACATGAGGAAGTCAGCAAGTCCTTTAGATTCCTTTCACATAACTTCCTAGACCATATCTTCCCTCACTTGATGGCGTTCAAGAAGACCCACGGCATTCGTGAGAAATGCCGAGTCCTCTTCATGGGTTTCGATATGCCAAGTGATCACACGTTATGGCAGTCGTGGCTAAAGGAGCGGGTACTCCAGTATTGGCAGGCTAATCTCCACCGGTGGGACACAGAGACGAGGACTGCTGCCAAGGACAGCGATGTTATACGCGAGGCCCTTGGGATGTTTGTGGATAGTTGCGGCGGGGAGGATGTGTTCGTGGCGCGCGGTTATAGCAGGTCAGAAGAGGGTGGGCGGATGCACATGGACATTGGCTGGTATGATGGGGAGTTCCTTGTACATGCGCGGCCGGCGGAGAACGCGCACAGCGCGATTGGGCTCGCCGGCGACAATGAGGATGTGTGTGTCAACGCGGGGTTGCAGGCTGGCGAGGCAAAACCCAATTCACAGTGGCGCGAAATCAGGTGGATCTATTGCTGCCCCAACGGGACGGCGGCGAAGGGCCCTCAGAACGAGTGGAAGGACGACTTGAATCCGACGCTTAAATTGGCGGTGACGATCCTAGACGAGGCCAAGGCGGGACCCAACATTAAGTCCGGCATCTTCAGTGAGACGGTCTTGAGCTGTGCGGCAGAGGTCCTTGACAGCACAGATGCGACATCATCGCCATGACAACACCAATAGCGAACTTCCACGGTCATTATAGACCAGAACCGATTGCGCTGGAATCCGTCGTCAGCATGCTCATGCGTGATGCATGGCACAGTACGTGGGGCAGTCACAACGAAGTCGAGATGTGGCGACTGGACGGCCGGCACGGCAGCCAGCGGTTCTCTTTGCTTTCAGCAATGACGAGTGAGTGGGACGAGACGCTAAGACGTGCGCTGATGGCTAAGCGGCGGGGAAACACAGTAGTGATTGGGGGGTTTCACGTCTGTGGTACGCAAGCGGTTGGCCTGCGCGCTCCATGCGATTACGTCGTTCTCGGTGAAGGCGAGGAGGGCATGAGGGAAGTGCTGCGGCGCGAGGAAGCCAGGGAGCCATTGCAGGCCAGGAAGCACGGAGACGCCTGTACGGCGCCGATCATAGTCAAGGCGGCGGTGACGGCTGACATCGACCAGTTGCCATGGCCTCAGCGCGTGCGAAGATTCCTGGAAGCATACAAGATCTCGGATCTCATGTGGCCCGCACCGAGCGATCAACAGAACGTTGCGATGATGTTGGCGTCGCGGGGTTGTGTGCATGATTGCGATTTCTGCGCGTCGCGGACAGTCTGGGGAAAAGGTGTGCGGCTGCGGTCAGCCGACAACGTCGTGGCCGAGCTGGAAGACCTGAAACGCCGGTTTGGAACGAACACAATCGTCTTCATCGACCAGTCACTGGGACAAGCGAAGACGTGGACGCTTGAACTGTGCAAGGTGATTGAGAACGCTCGCCTGGGCATGAGCTGGTACCATCAGAGCAACTTGACGATCAGTCGTGACGTACTTCAGGCCATGGCCGCGGCGGGTTGCACCAAGATTGGGTTTGGCCTGGAGGGGATATCGCCGCGTTCGGTCGAGCGATTCAAGCCACACAACCCGCATGACTTCGATTTCGTCAATGACCTGTTCGACTACTGCAACTCGCTGGGGCTGTTTGTCAAGGTCTACCTGATGCTCGGCTCGCCCTGGGAGACCGAACGGGACATTGCGGAGTACCGCCGGAACATCAGCCACATCCGGGCGAACGAGATCAAAATCTCGTACTTCACACCCTTTCCGGGCACACGGGCCTGGGACCAATACAGCGATCAACTCGTCACGCAGGATTGGGCACAGTTCGATACGGTCGCCATGCCGGTGGTACACAACCCGCGCATCTCGGTCGAGCAATACCACGCGATCCGGGCCGGTTTATTCCAGACTTTCTACGGCTCGCAAACGTATTATGACGTCACGGCCCAGATGTTGAGGCGTTTTCCGCACTACGTGCAGAGCTACCGCGAGTTCGCCGACTATCTGTGTGCCTTCAACATGATTTCCGGCAACGAATCGTGGCTTGACCTGCTTGGCCTTGATCGCGAATCCGTGAGCCTTGCAGACCCGGCCGGCGTCGTGAGGGCAGCATCGTGCAGTTAACCCTGAACGTGCTGGTCGCCGCGAGTACGCTCGCGCTAATGGCTGTGGGCTTCGGCCTGATCTTCAGCACGACCCGTTTCTTCCACTTTGCGCACGCCGTTGTATACACGGGCGCGGCGTATCTGACGTACTGCGGGAGTGTCCAACTCGGTCTTCCGCTCGTTATCGCTGTCTTACTGGGTGTTGCTGGAGGCGTTTGCCTTGGCGGGCTGATGGAGGTCGGGCTGTACCGCCCCATGCGAGGGCGGTCGGCTTCGGCGTTGACGCTGCTGATCGCGTCGCTTGGGACGTACGTCGTGCTTCAGAACCTGGTCTCCATGACCTGGGGCGACGATGTGAGAATGCTCCAGTCATCTACGGTGCGCGAAGGCATCGAAATCCTGGGTGGGCGGATCACGCCAACTTCGGTGCTGGCGATCGCCGTCTGCGTTGCGCTCCTGGCGGTGGTGACGCTCGTGCTGCGGAGAACTGGGCTCGGCCGGGCAATGCGGGCGGTCGCGGACGACGCCGAACTCGCTCGCATCCGCGGCATCCGGGCCGACCGGGTCATCCTCGCGACATTCGCGATTGGCTCCGCCTTGGCGGCGGTCGCCGGTATCCTGGTGGCGCTCGACGTGAACATGCGGCCGACGATGGGTATGAACGCCCTGATGCTCGCGATCGTCGCGGTCATCATTGGCGGCGTAAGCAGCATCGGCGGAATCGCCCTGGGATCGTTGTTCCTGGCGGCTGCCCAGCAAGTCGCCATCTGGCAACTTGGTTCACAGTGGCAAGACGCCGTCGCATTCGCCATCCTGCTGGTTTTCCTGCTCGCTAGGCCGCAGGGCTTGTTCGGCAAGCCGTTGCGGAAGGTGGCCGTGTGAGGCAGGGCCAGTTGGTGGCATCAACTTAACAAGGAGGATGGACCAAATGGGTGACATCGACTCAACAAGGGAGCCACTCGGCTTCTTCGACGTGAAAATGTTCGACGATGCGAGCAGAGAGGTCGAGAAACTGCGTCAACAAAGACGTCGGCCATGGCAACTGCTCCAGTGTGTGCCAAATCCAGAGCTCAAGAACTCGCTTGATTGCGTGCTGGAGTTCTTGATCGGTGATCGTCTTGTGGAAGGGATCGGCAAGGGGGGGTGGGGACACTCCCACAGGCTCTACGAGACGGACCTCTATGGCGCTAAGGCCGAAGCGGAGGCGCGCGATAGCGATAGCGTGATGACAACGATGATAGTAATTCAATCCCTCCAGGCTGCCAACCACATCTTGCGTCGGAGCACCACACGACGCGCCAAAGAGGAATGGCCGAAACGCTGGGAACGTATCAAGTTGGACGCCACCGAGTATACGCGTTCACGGTATGACTCGGTGACTGGCGCCGCCCGTCTCCGTATGGACCATACAGGAACGCGGAGGCTAGCCCCGTCCTATCGTCACGCCGGTTGCTTCCTTCAGCTCTCACGCTACGATTGTGGGCACGTCGATGCGGCCAAAACCGCCCAGTATCTCATCGAGCAATTCGAAAACGTGAATTGGGAGAAAGAGACGGTGGCGACATCTGTCGCGACGATATCCGCACTGGACTGCATACTTGAGGACGAGAACCTGGTTCGGTTGGTGGACGGCAAGAAAGTCGCCTCCCTTCGCGCGACCGCGGAACATGAACTCGTGAAGAAGTACTGCGATTCACTGGACGGATGGAAGTCAGGCATCCATGAAGAGCTGGGCCGACAAGTGTACACTCTCTTCGTTCTTGCCGATCTCGCGCACTTGCTTCGTGATGATAAGTCGGTGTTGACCGAGAGGATGCTTGGTGCCTACCGGGCCACGTTTCAGGGACGATGGCGCGGCACGTCAGGCAGCGGTATCCCGCGCCGATTGGTCTCAGAGACGAAGGACGCAACATCAGCCGAGGACGTATCGCTTTCTTGTCTCGCGGTCGCAGCCCTGATCGGGAAGCATCTTGTCCGGGAACTATCAGATGAAGAAAAAAGCGTGTTCGAAGAGATTCTGACGGCTCTGGTGCGGACCATCAACAGGGATAATGAGTGGACAGGTCGAGCATACGCATTGGCAGTCAGCTACTTCATGAGGAGCGTGTGCGTCCTCCTCGACGCCAAATAGAAGGCCTGCTATGGAATACGCCCTGCACATTCTCGTTTTCGTCGGGATCTACATCATCCTGGCGGCGTCGCTCGATCTTCTGGCCGGCCACACGGGGCTGCTTTCGATCGCACACGCCGCGTTCTACGGTCTCGGTGCGTACACGTCTGCGCTTCTGACCGTCAAAGCGGGGGCGCCGTTCCTGCTGGGCGTTCTCGGGGGTATGTTCGTCGCGGCGCTGCTGTCGCTTCTCGTGTCGCTGCCGTCGCTGAGACTCATCGACGACTACTTCGTCATAGCAACGTTTGCGTTCCAGATGATCCTGTTCAGTATCTTCAACAACTGGAACGAACTGACTGGCGGGCCGACTGGCATCCCCGGCATCCCCGAACCCTCGGTGATCGGCTGGGAGGTTACGTCCCATCTCGAATTCGTGGTGCTTGCGGGCGTATTCGCGATTCTCGCCTTTTTGGTCGTCTGGCGGCTGACTACCGGACCCTTTGGCCGGGCGCTGCACGCTATCCGTGAGGACGAGGTGCTTGCGAAGTCAATCGGCAAGAATGCGCTGCGTTTCAAGATCACGGTTTTCGCGATCAGCAGCGCGCTGGCCGCGTCAGCCGGTAGCCTGTACGCCCACTACATCACCTATATTGACCCGACCAGCTTCACCGTGATGGAGTCGATCCTGGTCATCTCGATGGTGATCATCGGCGGCGCAGGGAGCTTGTGGGGGCCGTTGCTCGGAGCATTTGTGCTGGTGACGCTGCCCGAAACGCTGCGGTTCATCGGCCTGCCAAGCGCGGTCGCGGCGAATCTGCGGCAGATCATCTACGGGAGCCTTTTGGTCGTTATGATGATGGTTCGCCCACAGGGGCTGGTGGGTCGCTATGCCCTTGGCCGGTGACGGATTCTACCATGCGATCTACGCTTGGCGGGCTACGCTAGGCGAGAACGAGGGACATGGAAACGCTTTGCTGCGAGAGTCTGAGCAAGTCCTTTGACGGCGTGCAGGCGCTTGAGAAGGTCGGCGTGTGCTTTCCAACCTCAGGGATCGCGGCGGTGATTGGGCCGAATGGCGCCGGGAAAACAACACTCATCAACGTGCTAACTGGATTCCTCCGACCGGAGGCGGGGCGCTGCCTCTTTGGCAATCGTGAGATCACTCGGCTGGCACCGCACAGAATTGCTCGGCTGGGGATCGCCCGGACATTCCAGGATTTGCGGCTTATCCAGCAGGTGTCGGTTCTGGACAACGTGATGCTCGCCCGGCCGAACCAGCGGGGGGAGAGGCTGTTGCCGGCCCTACTGCGCTTCGGTGTGGCAGAGGAGGAGACGCGGAACCGTGAAGAGGCGATGCGAACTCTGCGATTCGTCGGGCTGGAGGAGAAGGCCTCGGACCCCGCTGGTGAACTGTCCTACGGCCAGCAGAAGCTGCTGACGCTTGCGTGCTGTCTGGCAACCGAGGCTCGCGTTTTATTGCTTGACGAGCCTGTAGCCGGCGTCCACCCGGAAATGGTGGAGCAGATTCTTGGGCTGCTCCGGCGTCTTCGGGACGAGGGGAAGCTGATCGTGTTCATCGAGCACGATATTGCGGCTGTGCGGCAAGTGGCTGACGTCGTCATTGTGATGGACAATGGCCAAGTGATCGCCCAAGGACCCCCGAGCGAAGTGCTGGAGCGCCCGGAGATCATGGAGGCATACGTTGGATGACGGGAACGCCAAGCTCCTGAACGTTGACGGCCTGGTCACCGGCTACGGCAAGAAGCAGGTCGTCAACGGCGTGGGCCTTGACGTGGAGCCGGGGGAGATTGTGGCTCTGATCGGACACAACGGCGCCGGCAAGTCCACGCTGCTCAAGGCCATCTTTGGCCTATTGCCGGTCTGGGAGGGGAGCGTGTTTCTGGACGGCAAACAACTGGAGTCCCCCACGCCGCGCGAGCTGCTCCGCTTCGGTGTGGCATTCGTTCCGCAGGGAAATCGCGTCTTCACCGACCTTTCGGTTCGCGAGAACCTTGAAATGGGCGGTGTGACGTTGCGCGACAAGCGCGAGTTGAATGAAGGGATCGAGCGGGTCTTCACGCTCTTTCCGGCCATCAAGCCTCGTCTTCGGCAGCGGGCTGGCACGCTGTCCGGCGGCGAGAAGCAGATGCTTGCCCTGGCTAACGCGCTGGTGCTGAACCCCCGTGTTCTGCTGCTCGACGAGCCGTCGCTCGGCCTTGCTCCACCGCTGGTATCCGAGGCGCTAGGCCGCATTCGGGAAATCGCAGAAGACAAGCGCGTGGCCGTCCTGATCGTGGAGCAGAAGGTCCGTGAGGTTCTCAGGATTGCCCAACGCGTGTACGTCCTTCGCAACGGCCTCGTGTCCTTCTCGGGGCTCTCTGAATCACTTACAGATGAGGCGACGCTCCGCGAGGTGTACCTGTAGATGGTGTCCTTCCGGTAAGCATGCATAATCTGTTTGGGGGCGCAGGATCTGGCGTGGAGGGAGTGAATGGTTCCGCGTACGATCAGTGCCGAGGCTCTGTGGTTGAGAACGTCCATCAGATTCTCCTCGGCGTGCTTGCGCCCCGTGAAAAACAGCGCCATCGTGCGCCCTTCGCCGTGTGGCCAAGAAGGCTGGTATCGAATCAGGTCCTCCCGGAACCGTACGGAAGTTTACCGGGAAACAAGTCTTGGAGTTGATAGAGTTCTGGAAGACGCGCAGGCGGTATCCGGATCGGCCTCCAAATACACTGAATGTTTCGGAGGTCGCAAGGAAACTGTGGGTGAGTCCCGATGCCATCCGAAAAGCCATCAAGCGACTTGAGGATCGTCCACCGAATGTCAAGATTCTGGTGAATCACGAAGTAACCGACTATGGCGAGAAGAGAAACATTGGATTTATTGACGCCGCCCATGTGGAATTGATCGCGTCTGTTCTCAGGAGTCCCCGAACGAAAAAACCAAAGCACTACCACAAGAATACAAAGTGGAAAAAGAAGAAGAAGAAAAAGGCGCGTGGGAAAGTTGCTTCGGTTGACCAGGCGGCGCTAGACAAGGAAAGGTCAATACTTCTGCTTCTGCGCAAACTGATAGATGCCAAGGTGTCGGTATGTCAGCTTATTCGCCATAACGCATCAGATTCCGCTGATCTCCAATCAGCCCACGCAAGTGTACGACAACTGAACGCACTCATAATCAAGGTTCTTCTGAGACGAGACGCAACAACTGAAGAACTGGATATGATGGAAGATAAAGGTCTACATACATGAAACGCGCAAACGGTCCACGAATCCAGAGGGCTGTGGCGACTCCGAGGGGCGGCTCGCGTTTGCGACGACAGCGTTGGGACGGCTGCACCTTCGTTTTCCGACGACGACGTAACTTGGCTTTGCGTTCAGCGTCGGCGTCGATGGGGCTGAACAGGTACGCCTCCCAATGCGGTGCCCGGCCAGCATCTTGGCTTGGTTGACGCCAATCTCTCATTCCAATGGCGTTGTTGGCCGACGCTGGCGTGTGGGGCACGCACAACAGACAGGAGAATAGCCTGATAGGTTCCCTAGAAACATCCCTAGAATGACCAATATGGTGATCGTAACTGCTTATATGACAAGGGCTCCCGAAATCGGATGGAGATTCGATTCCCCCCGCCTCCAATTGATAACGTCTTGTCAAAACAAGAGTTACAAGCACAAAAACAGGCGCGCCCAGTCAGTACCCAGCGATTCTCACTTTAATGGGCCTTTCTGGGGCAACAACGCGTCGTCGATCCCGCTGTCGAACTTGGCGTACTCAGCATGGAAGGCGAACCGATCCAGCCCGCGATAATGGTCGTGGATTGGGTCGGCTGCGTGTCCCATAGCCACCTTGGACACCTCCCGACGTATCTCACTGACGTGGGCCCGCGTCCGGTGATAGTGCCGAAGCCAATGCCAGCGTAGCCTCGACCAGGGTTTGCCCGTCCTGGGGTTGGTCTCCACGAGCACGCCTGCTTCCAGGGCGTATCGCTTCAGCCGATCAAGTGTCTTGTTCTCGGCTATCTGGGAGCCCACCTCGTTGAGAAACACCCAGTCCGAGGGTTGCCCGAGTCCCATCGAAGCGATAACCCGCGCCAGCCGGTCCGAAATGTGGATCGGACGGCGTGCCGCCCGGCTCTTGGGAATCCAGAGACGCTCGGCTGTGAGGCAACGCCGCTTCAGCTCCGGCCGGACCCGCTGCGGATCGGGCTTCTTGATGTCCAGGATGATCTCGCGATCCTGCAAGTTGATATCGCCTACCTGCTGGATGGCCAAGACGCCCGGTCAATGCTAGGCTACATCCGCGGCCACTGGGGCATAGAAAACAGGCTGCACTGGTCCGTGGATGTTTGCTTCAACGAGGACAATCAACGCCACCGCAGCGGCAATTGCGCCGAAAACATGTCCCGTTTACGCCGCTTGGCCCTAAACCTGCTCCGCCAAAACAAAACCATCAAACAAGGCGCTCCCTCCAAACGCCTAAAAGCCTGCAAAAACCCGGATTACCTATTGAAAATCATAACCCAAAAAAATTAGATGTGATCGCCCTGCCCCCGCAGGCAAATCACAGTCCAATCGATGGGTTATTGATAGTTGGACGGCGCTAACCTGAGGGTATCGTAACACTTGCCCTATGCGCGCCACCTAATCTCCGCCCGCCATAAAAGCATCAAAAAGCCCGGCAGTGCCATTCGTGGCTGTCCCCGGTTTAACACCGGTTTACGACAAGACAATGTACACCCTCTCTACCCTTTCCCACTACTGAGCTGATCTCGCCAGTTGCTGCCCCAAAGTCGTTCGAGCGCCTTTGCAGCCGCCTCGCGCGTTTCGGTAGAAAGGTCGCCCTTCTGCGATAGCAGCTTGACAAGTGCGGTGGTTGCACTTCTATCGCCAAGTTCTCCGAGGAGTTGAACGACGTGGTGGCGGTTATAGCTCCGCACAGACTCACTGTCGAGCGCGCGAACAAGTGGCTTCACTGCCGCGCGCCCGAATTTCCTCAAGGCTTCAATTCCCCAGTCCCCCGCGTACAAACATCCGTCTCTCGTTAACCTCTGCACTAGAGGCTCGATCGCCCGTTCATCACCGAACTTGGCAAGCGCTGCTGCTGCGGCGTCGCGGGCTCCTTCCGTCAAGAGAGGAACAAGTGCCTCGACCGCTCGCTCATCGCCCAACTTGCCCAAAGCCTCCGCCGCTTTGATGAGAAAGTCATAGTCCTTATCGCTCAACGATTCTATCAGCGCGCTCACCGCCTGCGGATCCCCAAAGGTGCCAAGAGCCCACGCTGCCTCGGCTCGCACCTTCGAACTCTCGTCTCCTAATACCTCGATCAAGGAATGCAGGGCGGGGCGATATTGCATCGCGCCCAGGGCATGCGCTGCGATGGCACGAACGTTTGACGCTGCGTCGCCGAGGAGTTCGACGAACTTCGCATGCCAATGGTTGGCATCAACATTGCCCCCATCAAGTATATCGCTTAGTCTGTCCTCCGCTTTCCGCTGTACGTTGCCATCCGTAACCCGAAGCGCTTCGATAAGTGGCGGTATGGCCGCTTCGCCAGTCCGGAAGATGGCCCTCCGCGCCTGGTCGCGCGCGCGTGCGCTTTGACCCATCGACACCACCCAGTCTCCCAAAAGAGCCGTGTATGCGGCCCCAAAGTCGCGGGATTTTGCTAATTTCTCTGCGGCAACATCTACGTCGAACGCGTCCTCCTGCGACCCCATCCCGTCTTGCAAATGACTCACTTCAGGGTCGTGCGAAATCCCTATCTCTTCTATAGCAGCATCCACAGCAGCCCGCTCCTTCTGCGCCACCACAAGGAGAAGTGGATATACAGCCTCCGGATCCGCCAACTCGCTAAGGACATCAGCAGCACGCTCGCCGACGTAATAGTCTCTATGGGCCAACACGTATAACAGGGGCTTAACCGATCGCTTGCCGAGTCGGACCAATACCTCGGAGGCACGCTCATGTCTGTCCAGCGCTTGGATGAGTGGTACCACTGCCGCATCGCCACAGTCAACTAGATCTTCAATAGCCGCCTCAACAATGCTAGAGTTGCTATCATTAAGCGCGGCGACAAGCGGGCCGATATCTCTCTTGGGTCTGATCGTTGAGTTGAAATGTTTCCACTTTAGGCGGAAAAAATCCAAAATTCCCATGTCTATCTCCTAACTCCTAAAAACACTAAAAAACAGGGAAATTGAAATTGGTGAAATTGGGGACAGTCACCTATTTTTCGACCAATTCTTAAACTATCGCTCATTGCCCTGCTCCTTTGCTCCTTTGCTCTTTTGCTCCTTCGCCCCCTGTTCCGGTTGCGTTTTATTTTTCTTGGGCCGACCTACCGGTAGCGGTCTCACCTGGCGGTTTAGTTTTGTTTCGAGTTTGGCCAGCCAGGCGTCGCTTCCCAGGGGCCGGCCGGTGTGCAGATTGGTACGAATACGACCTAACTCTTCTTTTTCGTCGTGTTTTTCCAGCTCAGCCTGCCGTCCGGTAGCTGCCGGGTTGGGGGCGGACATGAGCTTGCGTTTGAAGATGACGTAGCCGAAGAAGTTATGCACGGCATCGAGGTAATGGTTCGCCGTCGATGCTGTGACGCCGCGGTCCTTTCGCAGGTGTTCCTGGAACTTCCGCAACATGGTTGGGCTGACGTCCTGCACAAACAACAACCGTTGCTTCTCCATCCACACTCGCAGGCAGTGGAGCCTGCCCTTGAGTTTCGACAAATACTCCGTACATCGCCCGAGCGTTTCGACGTAGAACACAAAATCGTCGATGATCGGGCCCATACGTGTCCTTTGTGGCTTGCGTTCCTGGTCGGGATAGTGCCGGCGTTTGAAGAGCTCCTCGCTCTTACGGCCGGCCACTAGTCGAGCCAACGACAGATCCGTCTCGCGAGTGCTCTGGCGATGTGCCTTACGCCTTTTCCGGGAGCGTAGGGCGTTGCCGCCCGTAGTCGGTATTTCGATCTCCCAGTACATCTGCCAATACGGGCTGCGGGGGCTGATGAAGAGCGTGACCTCGCCGACGCGTTCTGATTTGGTCCATCGGTTGGACCGGACCTCCTTTCTCGCCATGCGTCACCTCCTTTGCCGGGAGATGCGCGGCTTGCGGCGGAACTCGATACGACCACTCTTGACCCCATTGAGCCAACGAACCAGCTCGGGCACCCGGTGGTACCACCGGTTCCCGATCCGAAAACACGGGATCTGAGTGTAGTGCCTTTCCTGGCACCAGTCCACAACCGTTTTGGGCGACTTTCCCAAAGTGGCGGCGAGGTCGGCGGAAGTGCAGGGGTCGGACAGTTGACCGAGCGCGACGTGGGCGCCGCCCTCAGCATCACCGCCCTGGGCAGGCTGGCGATCGCTGACAGCATCGCAGACGGTCGGGCGAACGGAATCGGCTGGCTCGTGCTTGTCTGGCCTCATCGTGTCGGTTCCTTCGAACGGTCGCTGCCACACAACTCCTTCCGGCGCAAAGGGCACGCAGGATCGCAGTACGCGGCAACCTTGGGGTCCCCGCATCCACAACTTCGGTAGTCCTTGGAATAGGCCCCGGTTACCTGGGCGAGGATCTCATCCTCGGCGATGACGCGCTTCTCTCCTGCGGGCCGGTTCTTCGCCGCCCAGGCCGCGAGCGCGGCGACAGCGATGTCCTCCGGCAGGCCCGCTTTCTTCAGCTGGACCGCAAGGCGGAAGCAGGTCACGCGCTGGTACTCGCTCACGCCTTCGGTGAGCATTCGCTGTGCGCACGGTGGAAGGCCAAAAACGGAACGCGTCTTGTCCGACGGTCGTGGTGGTACCCCCCCTCGTGGCAGCCCAGCTGCTCGGCCGTTTGGCTGGTCCAGCTCGTTGATCTCGATGATTTCGTCGAGCCGCTCCTCCTTCACTCGAACGACTTCCTCGAGGAACTGCCACTGGTCTGCCGATGAAGTCAGGCCGTGACGCGGATCCAGGAACACGGTTCGGCCCTTGGTAACCAACGCGCCGAACAGCGGCGCATAGATGTAGTTGCCGTACGTGGTTCGTGTGTCGAGCCGGTCGTGTTTGGGAAACACCTCCGTGTTGGGCTGGCCGATCTCCTCCAGAATGTGCCACACAACAAGCCGTGCCTTCGCGGCGGACACGCCAGCCTCATCGAGAAACATCCACACGTCGCCCTTATCGGCAAGCACTTCGAGAATCCAAATGTCCTTTTCATCTATGTCAGGCCGGGCAGGTAGGTCGATTGGCGTTCGAC
>JAGLWJ010000121.1 GCA_023133475.1 Phycisphaerae bacterium
GTAGGTGCCTGGGGACAAGGACTCGTTGATGCTCCAGCTTCCTGGCGTGGTGCACTCGGCGATCACGCCGCTGGGACCAATGAGCTGAATGAGCACTGTTTGCGATACGCTGCCGTCGCTGTACATGTTATTCGTTCCACTGGCTTGGAAATCCGCCAGCGTTGTCGTGGTGAAGCCAATTTCGTAATATGCGTATCCCCTGTGGGACACCGTTCCACTGAATGGAGGATCAGCAAGCGCCTCGGCATAGGTGTGCATATTTCCCGACCCCGACAGCTCTCCCGCTCCCCAGACAACATTGCTGTTCTGAATTCCACAGCCCTGAGCCATCGCCGGCGGACCTTCTGATGACCATACCCCAGTCATAGTATCTGAATTCCAACTGCCGTCCTGGCATGTTATGTCCGATACCTTATCGTCTTCAAAATAATATGGGTCGTCATTTTGCACCTTCGAATAGGACTCGGCCACCCGCCGTTGCCCCCCCGGCGTGATCTCTGCACCGGCTGTAACGGTGAAGTTGAAGTCAGGCGTCGCACCCCCGTCGACCCAGTTATCCTCACCACCCTCAGAAACAGACGCCACGACCTCGGCCTCTACCAGGAAGGTGTAGGTGCCTGGGGACAAGGACTCGTTGATGCTCCAGCCTCCTGACGTGGTGTACTCGGCGATCACGCCGCTGGGCCCACTGAGCTGAACGAGCACTGTTTCCGACACGTTGTCGTAGCCGAACTCGTACATTCCATTCTGTCCACTGGCTTGGAAATCCGCCGTCGTCGTCGTGGTGAAGCGAACTTCGTAATACGCGTATCCCCTATGGTACACCGTTCCACTGAAGGGAGGATTAGCACCTATCACGGCATAGGTGTTCATAGTTGCCAACCCCGACAGCCCTCCCGCTCCCCAGACAATATCGCTGTCGTACTGCTGTCCACAGCCGGCAGCGCTCCCATACGGATCGTCTGAATATGCATAAGTGGTAGGGTTTACATCCCAACTGCCGGCCTGGCATGTTAGGTCCGATATCTTATCGTCATCAAAATAATATGGGTCGTCATTTTGCACCATCGAATAGGACTCAGCCAACCGCAGTTGTCCCGCCGGCAGGATCTCTGCGTTGGCTATAGTCGCTCCAACGAGTGCACACGCCACCACCGCAGCCGTCAGGGGGCCGCCCATGCTCTTGCGAATCGTCATTTGTTCCCATCCTCCTTTTTGTAAGGTTTGCTAAAAAATACTTGATTTGTGTAACCCATGGAACGTTGTTTGCCGCCTTCAGGGGCCGTGATTACCTGCCGACTATGTGCCTGATTCGCGGCATAACTATAGAAACAGATAAAGAAGAGCACCGTTCCTGCCATTTTTCTCATTCATTGCGCAACAAAAAAGCTGATTCGATGAATCGCTCCACCAAATTGAGAAACCTAGTCTACCCCTTCCCGGGCGGGTTTGCAAGAAGAATTCCGGTTTGGCAACCGGAGGACCGGAGTCGGGTATGACCCTTCTTCTTTGGGGTCCCGGACCGACACACTCTTAAAAGTCCAAAGTCCAAAGTCCAAGGTCCAAGGTCCAAAATTGGTGGCACCGGCGTCCTCGCCGGTGAAGGTAGGGCGGGTTCCACCCGCCGCGTCCCCCCAAAGCGGGTTTTACCCGCTGTATCCCGGAAGGCGGGTGAAACCCGCCCTACACGTGCCGCCTCGTTGCCTTGTTGCCTTTTCCCTCTTGCCTCTTGCCTCTTGCCTCTTGCCTCTTCCCCGCGACTTGACGAGACTTGGGATGTCCTATATTCAAATGGTCTCTATTGTGTCCTAGGGATAGGATGTGTGTTACCTATGATGAGCGATTCCGCCCTACCGCCGGCCGACCAGTTGCGATTCCCCGAATCGATCACTTTCGACGACGTATTGCTGATGCCCCAGTGTTCCGACGTGCTGCCGGACGAGGTGAACGTCGAAACCCGCCTGACCCGCCGTATCAAGCTGAACATTCCGCTGGTCTCCGCCGCCATGGACACGGTGACGGAGTCCGCGTTGGCCATCGCCATCGCCCAGGAAGGCGGGTTCGGGGTGATCCACAAGAACCTCAGCATCGAGGAGCAATGCCGCGAGGTGCGTAAGGTCAAACGCAGCGAGAGCGGTGTCATTCTCGATCCGGTCACACTCAGCCCCGACCACCCCGTGGCGACGGCTCAGGAGGTGATGAAGCAGCACAACATCTCCGGGGTCCCCATCGTGCAGGATGACGGGCACCTGGTGGGTATCATCACCCGGCGAGACCTCAAGTTCGTGGAGTCCGCGGACCTGCAAATCCGCGCGGTGATGACCTCGGAGAACCTGGTCACCGGCCCGCCGGGAACCACCCTGGAAGACGCGGAGCGCATTCTCACCTCCGCCAAGGTGGAGAAGCTCTTGCTGGTGAACAACGGCGGGCGGTTGGCAGGGTTGATCACCATGCGTGACGTCGAGCGGAACCGCGAGTTCGACCGTAGTTGCAAGGACGAGCGTGGGCGGCTTCGCGTCGGGGCGGCGGTGGGCGTTCACGATTATGAACGGGTTGAAGCTCTCCTGGCTCACGACGTGGACGTCATTGTGGTGGACACCGCCCACGGGCACAGCACCAATGCGATCGAAACGGTCAAGACCCTACGCAGCCGGCACGACGTGGATATCATCGCCGGCAACATTGCCGGCGGCGAGGCTGCCAAAAGCCTGATCGAAGCCGGCGCCGATGCCGTCAAAGTCGGGGTGGGGCCTGGGAGCATTTGCACCACCCGCGTTATCTCCGGTTGCGGCGTCCCACAGTTGACGGCGATCATGGACGTATGCCGGGTGGCGGCTTCCTCCGACGTTGTGGTGATTGCCGACGGCGGCATCCGGCGTAGCGGCGACATCACCAAAGCCGTCGCCGCCGGAGCCCATTGTGTCATGATCGGTTCGTTGTTCGCCGGGGTGGACGAATCGCCCGGGGAGGCCATCACCTGGCAAGGGCGACGCTTCAAGACCTATCGCGGGATGGGGTCCATGGCGGCTTTGCTGAGGGGGTCAGGCGACCGCTATGGCCAAAAAATCCTCGCCTCCCGTGCAAAGCTGGTCCCCGAGGGTGTCGAAGCCATGGTGCCCTGGCGTGGCCCGCTGGCGGATTATCTTTTCCAACTGGTCGGCGGGTTGCGGGCTGGGATGAGCTATTGCGGAGCCCGCACCGTTGACGATCTGCGTCAAAATGCTAAGTTTTGTCGGGTGACCGCCGCGGGTGTCACGGAGTCGCATCCGCACGATGTCACCATTACGAAAGAATCGCCGAACTATGAGATCGACTATCCGACGGATTTGTAAGGTTTGGCAGATTGGGTGTCTGATGGTGGCGCCCATTCTGATTGCCGGCGGGTGCAGTGAGATGATCAACCCTTTCGTGGATGACGTGCCCGCCACCGACGAGGTGACCACGGCTTCGATTGTCGGCGTTCGCCAGGCTGGGGCTGCACCGGTCATGCGCACACGCGGATTCGAGCCCGCCCATGCCTGTGCTCAGGATGGGACGGTTACGCATTGGCCGCTGTGGTGGGAAGACCCCTTTGTGGACAAGGGCAGCATGGACCGCCAATTCGCCTGGACCGAGGAAGACTACCTCGCGTTTCCATACGGGTTGGGCCGATCTCTGTTGAACATGATGGGTTGGCCTGTGAGCGTTGTAGTGACACCGCCGTTCACCGTGATGGGCAGCGACGGGGTGTTGAGTCGCCAGGCGTTGGGGTACGATCACGACCCCACCCCGCTTCCCGGAGGACTGGCGCCGCCCATTGACGTCCTGGAGGTGGGCACGCTGTCGGTGGAAGAGGAATGAGGCAAGAGGCAAGAGGGAAAAGGCAACAAGGCAACGAGGCAACAAGGCAACAAGGCGGCGGGGGTATGTAGCGGCGACAAATCCGTAGCGTTTAGCGGCGACCCGAAGGGGAGCATGTAGGGCGGGTTTCACCCGCCTTCCGAGATGCAGCGGGTAAAACCCGCTTTGGGGGGACGCGGCGGGTGGAACCCGCCCTACCTTCACCGGCGAGGACGCCGGTGCCACCAATTTTGGACTTTGGACCTTGGACTTTGGACCTTGGACTTTGGACCTTGGACTTTGGACTAAAACGATGGGTGGGTGATGCCCGCCATGCCAACGATGCCCCAAACACCCATTGACCCATCTTCAGGCAAACCCGTCAACACCCGCTGTCCCTCTTGCGGTCAGCCTTTGTTCGAGGTTCACCCGGTTCGCTGCCCGCTCTGTGGGCACCGTTTCTCAGTGCCCCATCAGGAGGTGGCTGACAAGACGCCCTATGGCCTGTCGAAAGCCTTTGGGGCCAGGGCATTGGCCCAGACGTGCTGGTGGGTTTGCGGTGCCAGTTCCCAACGGTTGGCGCATTTGGCATTGCTGCCCCGCTCATCGGCGTCGCGAAGGTTTGTCTTCTGGATGATTATGCTGTTATCCTCCGCGGCGATGTTGTTGCAAGTGGGGCTGGTCGGCTGGCACACCGTGACCAACGCCCCGACGGACGTGACCTCGCCGGCGCCCACGCCCGGCGGCCGCGGATGGTATCATCTGGCGGGGGCTGACCCGCCGCCCCCTTACCGGGGCAGAGCAGTCCCCACCGATGTGTGGTGGAATCCCACACAAACGATCCTCGCCGCCGCGGGCACTTTTGTGGGGATGATCGTAATATCCTGGATCATCCTTGCCTGCCAACGCGCAGGCGCCCAGCTCGCCCTGGGGCCTAAGTATCGGCATCAGGGGCGGCTCGAAGCCGCCTTGCATTATGGTGCGGCGTGGTTGGCCCCCCTGTTCCCCGTGGCGGCAATCGCATCATTGCGTATGTTGCCCGACATCAGTGCGGCTGCCCGTTGGCCTGTGAGCATCCCTCCGGCGGTGATCTTTGCTCTGGCGGTGGTGCCGGCGGCGATTTCCGTCTTCGGTTACGGTTTCGGGCTGATCCGGGTGGCAACCGCCGCACCCATAGCTGTGCGCATGCGGGTGGTGGTCTTTTTTGCCCTCTGGAATCCGCTGATTATCCTTTGGTGGGTTGTCGTTCTGTGCACTGGGCTGTACTTCGGGATGCGTCTGCTGGTTCCGCAGTTGGAGTTGGGCTGGTAGGCTCCTTGGCCAACGGAGCCACCATCGAGTAAACCGCCAGCGTCAACGCCACACCACACAAAAACACCCGCAGGATGAACATCCACCCATTGTTGTTATAGCAAATAGGTTTGGGGCGAGCCTGCCCTGTTATGGGGATCTCGATGGTTTTTTTATCCATTGCCCAGCGCCAGTACCCGACCACCCCGCCGGGCGGATACTCGCGGGCCAAGTACTCGCGGGTGGACTGGGCAGCGTCAGCCCGCACGTCGTGCCCGGTCTTGCCCGGGGCTTTGATCACCTGCTTGATAGCTTCCTTGGCGACGTCTGCCGGGAAAGTGACCCCCTCCCACACCAGCGCACCGCCCCACCCCATCAACACCACCACGGCAACCCCCAGCTTGATTGTAGCGGGCGTCAGCGGTCGCAGTGGGACCCAGACGCGGAACATGGCTGCCCCGATAACCAGCCCGAACAGGACAAAGAAAAACAATCCCAGCATTGCCATCAGAAAAGCGGCATAGGCGAGCAAATAGCTCAAAGGGAACGCCACCAAAACTCCCAGAGCAACGCCCCATCTCACCCGTGCCCGGGATCGCTCAGGCATGCCCTCGGGAACATGATTGGTTGTTGTTGCCATCATCTCAGGCGTCCTTTGCAATCCTTGTAGGGCGGGTTCCACCCGCCTTCCTCGCCTGCCGTGGCGGGTGGAACCCGCCCTACGTTTGCCAGTTCACCACCTCAACAGAGCAATACCCCGGTAACCAGCATCGCAGCCCCCAGTATCGCCAACGAGACGCCCTTGTAAACCTCTGGGGCGTTATCCATCTGCCGGCGTGCCCACGCCGGCAAACGCATCACCCGCAACACTTGCATGCCTAGCCCCAGCGTCGGGAAACCTGCCAGCAGGCCGATGACGCCGGCTATGCTCACGAAACCAGGATGCCACATCTCCAGCAGCCCCAGCAACACCATGGCTCCACCAGCCCCCAGCCCGAGGCACCATCCAAAACGCAGTAGATCGTTGCAGTTCCGCAACTGTCGGAACTGGTTCCGCATATCACGAGCCTGGCGTTGCACCTCTTTGCGAATAAAAACATGCCCGCATTCCGGGCAGCGGTTACTGGGTAAGCCGGTCAGGTCATACCCGCATTCCAGACATATGGGCGGCAGTGCTTCATTCCACTCATCGCCCAACATGTGCTCGAGATAAGAGGTTTCAAAAGCCACCAGTCACTCCTCATCCGTAGCGAAAACTACCAGCCTGCATAATAACCGATGTAACTCTTCAGTCATATGCTTGGGGAAAAGGGGACATTCCGCATTTTGATTGACTTCGGGTGTTGTTCCTGGCAGTATGAAAAGTCCGGATTGAGACGCTTTTGTAAGGAACTAAAAAGTAGAATGTCCCCTTTTTCCGTGTTGGGAAAATCCGTAGCCATGCGGGCTGCTGTGGTGGCGATCGGGGCCAATGCTTTTCTGCTTGCCATCAAAGCCGCCGCCACCGGGTTATCCGACAGCCTGACCATCCTCTCCGAAACCCTCAATTCACTGGCGGACCTCGTCTCCGCGGGAGTGATCCTGCTATGCGTTCGCTGGGCATGGATGAGACCGGACGAAAACCACCCCTTCGGGCATCGCCGGGCGGAGCCGGTCGCAGGGCTGGTGGTGGCGATCTTTACCGGAATCCTCGGTTTCGAGGTATGCAGGATGGGCATGGTTCATCTCTGGGCCGGTGAGCTTCCCCAGCGCATAGGGTTGTACCCTATCGTTGCCCTGTGCGTGACCGCCGGGCTCAAGGCGTGGCTTACGGTGTTTTTCCGGCGTCGCGGGAAAGAGTTGCACAGCCCCGCCCTGCGGGCTACGGCAATCGATTGTCGTAATGACGTGCTCATATCATTACAGGGTCTGGTTGCAGTGGTGGTGGCGGAGCTTGGTGTGGCGATGCTCGATACGTTCGCCGCCATTCTGGTGGGCGGGTACATCCTCTATAGCAGCTACCGGATCGGGACAGAAAACCTTGATTACCTGATGGGCCGATCACCTGACCGGGAACTGCTGGAGCGCATTCGCAGCGCCGCAGAGAGCGTTGACGGGGTGTGCGAAGTTGACGACATCAAAGCTCACTACGTTGGGCCGTTCGTCCACGTCGAGCTGACCGCAGGGGTGGATGGGGCGCTATCCACTATCGAATCCCATGAGGTGTGCGAAGCCACGCGGGCTGCCGTCGAGGCGATCGGCAGTGTGGAGCGTGCGTTTGTTCACATCTCACCGGCACGGGGCGGAGCAGCAGAGCACAGGTAAACGTGACGAATGGAGAATTGAGAATTGAGAAGCGCAGTGATCGCAATCGCGCCAGCGTGTTTAGCGGCGACAAGTCCGT
>JAGLWJ010000122.1 GCA_023133475.1 Phycisphaerae bacterium
CCGACTTCTCGATATTGGCGTCGAACTGGGAGACGGTTATTGGCGCCGACGAGAGCATCGGCGGCGATGCGACCGGTGACGGCTACCATGACGGCGACGACTTCGCGCTAATCCAGCCGAACTTCTTCGAGGTGGGCGACACAGTCGACGGTTGCGGTCGTGTAGGGCGGGTTTCACCCGCCGCGCTTCATGTGGGCGTGGTATCCCGAACCCCGCGTGCCGGCATCAGCGTGTCCGAGTTGAGCCTGACGGTGGCCCATGCCGATCGAGCGGACCTCGACGGCAACGGAGTTATTGACGCCCGGGACATCCGAGCGTTCGCCCATCGGCACAATCTGCCATTGCAGCCGGCGTTCGATGCCAAGCTGCTGGAGCTTGAGGATGAGTTGATCGAGCTTGAACCGGCATTGCAGCCGGCTATGGAACTGGAGGTGGCTCCGCAACGCAGCCGCTAGACACCGCTGCATAAGGGCACCCGCACAGAGTTTCCTGTAGGGTGGGTGTAGCCCGCCGTAGGCGGGCGAAACCCACCGCACCGGTTGGTGGGTTCCACCTCGCTCCGCGAGGTTCCACCCACCCTACGTTCTGGGGTGGCCCAGGGCTTTAGCCTTGGGGGACGCGAATCGGCGAACAATTCGTGTCCCCCACCGCTAAAGCGATGGGCCACCCGCCTGATGCCACAAAATATGGCCACGCCCGTGGCTGAAGTGTTGTTACAATTTTTGTTGCACGAACCGGCGGAAAGCTGTATGATCCACATTGACATTGATCAGTCTGCTTCTGCTGAGATCGGGGGGGAAGCTATATACCTCCGGCCTCTGAATACGTAGGGGAAGGACGGTGCTTTGTTCTTCCATCTTTCCATTGCCGTGCTCATACGGCACATTTTTGGCAGACGGACAAAGTACTGGACACGGTAAGTGGCCTTTGACGGATTGTGCCCGCAGGGTGATGGTGATTATCGGGCGAATGCGTAGTGCCATCCTGAGCATTTCCAGAGTCTCTCACGAACAAATAGGGAGGCAGCGGGGAGTTTGTGTGATGATCGCCGGCCCGAGTGATCGGCACAGCCCGAATGCCGCGAGGCCTGAGTTTGGTGGTGGATCAGAAGGGGCGATTCGAGCAACGCCTCTTCGCAACCTGTTTACTGAGGAGATGAAAATGAGGAACAGCAAGAGTAGAGGCGGTCGCCTGGCGGCTGCGGTGATGGTGTGGGCACTCGTCGGAGTGACCTCGGCCAACGCGGAGATCACAACAGAGCAAACGCGCGAAGTTCGCTATTCTATGGTGGCGTTCTACAACAGTGGCCCACCCGACTACGTTACGTACGTAGATGACGCCTCGGATGAAGCCACGACAGACACACTGGGGTCCTGGAACGAGACCAAATCACATAGCGTAACAACCCCCGGTTCTTCCGGTTATGGCCGTGCGTACCAGTCCTCCGATATCACGTTGGGGGTGGATGGGCTTTCGGGGTCGGGGCAACTCGAGTGCGACACCAGTTGCTCGTCCAGTTGCTCCAGCTCCGTGGGGGACAGTAGCGCAAACACAGACTATACGGTCAGGTTCGTCATCACTCAGGATTCGCGTTTCGATTTCAGTGGTTCGATCCAACGCGGCGCGGTCCAAGGTAATGCGTGGATCGCCTCCTCGGAGATTTATCTCTACAGCTATGAAAGCGGTACAATTGCATCATTCAGTGCGACAGGAAACCACAGCATCCTTGAGACGCTGTCCCCCGGCACCTATGAGATTCGCGTATACCTCGAGCTCCACGCTGCGGAGCATAACACTTGCAACTCCGCTAGCGTGTCCGCGCAAGCCAGCTTCAACTTCACCGCTATGGAGTTGATCGACAGTGATGGTGACGGCCTGTATGACACTGACGATAACTGTCCGAACGACTACAACCCTGGACAAGAAGATGCGGATGGTGATGGGGTTGGCGACCTCTGCGATCTTTGCCCAGGCTCGGATGACAATGCGGATATCGATGGTGACGAGATACCGGACGAATGCGACAACTGCCCCAATGACTACAACCCCGGTCAGGAGGATGTTGACACCGACTTGATTGGGGACGTCTGCGACAACTGCCCCAATGACAATAACCCCCTCCAGGAGGACCGGGACAACGACGGAGTGGGCGACATCTGCGACAACTGCCCGGATGATCCGGACAACGATGCCGACGCGGATGGCTTCTGCAGCGATGTGGACAATTGCCCCAATGACCACAATCCAGGTCAGGAGGATGTGGACGGCGACTTAGTTGGGGACGTCTGCGATAACTGCCCCAACACCCACGATCCAACTCAGCAGGATACCGACGGCGACGGCGTGGGCAATGTCTGCGACGATGACGACGACAACGATGGCGTGCTCGACGGAGGCGACACCGATCCGCTCAACCCGGACGTCTGTGAAGACGCGGACGGGGACGGCTGCGATGACTGCTCGGTTGGCACAGACAACTTTGGCCCGTTGGCGGACAACACCCCGGGCAACGATGGGCCTGACGGCGATGCCGATGGGCTCTGTGACAGCGGCGATCTGGACGAGGACATCACCGATACGGCTGAGACCCTGATTATTCCGGAGGGGTCCTCATACCTTATGGGGGGTTCGCACTCCTACTCCGGTGACGTCGTGATTGATGGCATTTTGTACATAACCCCATATGACGGCACCGGCACAACAGGCATAGTGGATATATCCGCGGCTTCGATCACAGTCGGCCCCAATGGCGTTATACAAGGTGACGCACGCGGTTATCGCGGAGGGGGTTCATACTCTGCTGGGAGTGGCGCTGGGCAGAAGGGCGCCGGTGGAGGCTACGGTGGCAATGGAGACGGATCAGGTGGTTCCCCCTATGGAACACAGTGCGGCGAGGATATAGCGATAGGCTCTGGGGGAGGAGGGCAGATTTCTGTGGGTGAGGGGCCTGGAGGAGGCGCCAGAGGAAGCTCCGGTTATCAGGGTGGTGCTGGAGGTAGAGGAGGTGCTTGTGTAATCCTGGCTGCCGACCAAGTTCACATGGACGGTGTGATTACCGTAAACGGCGAGAATGGGCATGGTCATTGGGGTGGCACTGGGGGGTCCGGTAGTGGTGGCGGAATACTAATCAACGGGTTGTCCACAGCCTCCATATTTGGACATCTTAGCGCTTGTGGTGGAAGTGCGGGCAAGCGTGGAGGTGGTGGCAGGATCAAGGTTTTCGGGGGAAGCATCGAGTTTACGGGGACCACCGCGGTCCTGGCGGGTATCGGAGGAAGCGGAGCGGAAAACGGCACCGTGTGCCTCTCATCGTCGGGCGATGTCTCCCCCGACTGTAACAGCAACGGGATTCTTGACCAGTGCGATATCGATTGTGGAGAGACAGGCGGTCTCTGTGACGTGCCTGGTTGTGGTGCCAGCCTGGACTGCAACACCAACGGGATACCCGATGACTGCGAGGTGCCGCCAATCGGCGATGGGCCGGACTGCAACACCAACGGCATCCCGGACGAGTGTGATCCCGACAGCGATAGCGATGGGGTCCCCGATGACTGCGACAACTGCCCGAACGACCACAACCCCGGGCAGACGGACAGCGACGGCGACGGCATGGGCGATGTGTGTGACCCCTGGCCGAACGATCCGGACACCGATCACGACGGGATCAACGACGACGTGGACAACTGCCCGAACGATGCCAACGCCGACCAGGCAGACGCCGACAGTGACGACGTCGGCGATGTCTGCGACAACTGCCCGAACGATGCCAACGCCGATCAGGCAGACGCCGACAGTGACGACGTCGGCGATGTCTGTGACAACTGCCCGAACGACCACAACCCCGGGCAGGAGGACACCGACGGCGATGGTATGGGCGATGTCTGCGACTCGTGCAATGGATGCTTGATCGACGAAGCGTGCTACGGCAACGGCGATCCGAACCCGGCTAACGACTGTCAGTATTGCGATATAGCCCAGAGCACCACCTCCTGGACCAATCGCTCGAGTGGTTATGCCTGCGGCGATCCCACTGACGACGACTGCACCGACCCGGACACTTGCGACGAGGGTGGCGTCTGCCTGCCCAACCACGCGGATGACGGGACCTTGTGCGACGACGGGTTGTTCTGCAATGAGAACGAGACCTGCACGGGCGGCGTCTGCGGCGGCGGCAATGCCAACCTGTGCAGTGACGACCTGGATTGCACAACCGACACATGCAACGAGGACACGGACGAGTGCGATCATGTACAGAATGTCGGGACGTGCTTGATCGACGGCGTCTGCTACGACGACGGTGACCTGAACCCGGCCAACGATTGCCAGGAGTGCAACTCCACACTTGATCCGCTCGGCTGGTCCAACCGAACGAACGGCACGACCTGCGATGACGGGCTGTTCTGCAATGAGAACGAAACCTGCACGGACGGCGTCTGCGGAGGCGGCAATGCCAACCTGTGCAGTGACGACCTGGATTGCACGACCGACACATGCAACGAGGACACGGACGAGTGCGATCATGTACAGAATGCCGAGACGTGCTTGATCGACGACGTCTGCTACAACGACGGCAACCTGAACCCGGCCAACGATTGCCAGGAGTGCAACTCCACACTCGATCCGCTCGGCTGGTCCAATCGAACGAACGGCACAAGCTGCGACGACGGGTTGTTCTGCAACGAGAACGAGACCTGCACGGACGGCGTCTGCGGAGGCGGCAATGCCAACCTGTGCGACGACAGCCTGGATTGCACCACGGACAGTTGCAACGAGGATACGGACACGTGCGAGCACACAACGAATGTTGGAACCTGCTTGATCGACGAGGTGTGCTACGGCGATGGGGCGGTGAACCCGGCCAACGATTGCGAAGAGTGCAACTCCTCACTCGATCAGTTCGACTGGTCCAATCGAGCGAATGGCTCGACGTGTGACGACGGGCTGTTCTGCAACGAGAACGAGACCTGCACGGGCGGCGTCTGCGGAGGCGGCAATGCCAACCTGTGCAACGACGATCAGGATTGCACAGCCGACACTTGCAACGAGGACACGGACGAGTGCGAGCATCTCTGGAACGCTGATTTGACGCTGAACGTAGCCGCCGGCTCGGAGTGCGTCGATACCGATGACACCATAACCGTCACACTGGACGTAGCCTGTCTGTCGGAGGGAATAGATGGTGTTCAGGCTTTGATCCATTATGACACCAGTTTGATGACGCTGGTTGGCATCACTGCCGAGTCGCCGTGGCAGGAGATCGTGGAGCAGGATACCGATGGTGACATCATCTGGGCAGCCTACATCCCCGGCTCGGCGATAGCAACGGACGGGATTGTGGCGACGCTGGTGTTCGACCCCATAGCCGAAGGTGCCACGAATGTGACGTTCCAGCCGGACGATCCTCCGTTCCACACCAAGCTGACGCGGTCCGCCGACAGCACGACGATTCTGCCGGACAAGGCAGACTCCGGCGTGATCAGCATCGACGACACGGTGGCCACCGCGAGCAACAACGGCCCGTTCTGTGAAGGCGATACCTTCGTTTTGTCCGGCGGGCCGAGCAGCGGGCCACTGGGACCGTACACCTATGCCTGGACCGGGCCTGACGGGTTCATCTCCACCGACCAGAGCCCGACGATCAGTGATGCCACGTTGGTTATGACGGGGACTTACTATCTGACGGTGACCAACATCAACGGCTGCGAGTTCACCGCTCAGACCGATGTTGAAGTCTACCTGTGCATGGTTGTTAACGTGGAGGTCGAAGGCCTGATCGGCGACGGTGGTAGCTATGGCCCGCCGTCGAGTGACGGGACCGAAATTGATCGTGATGTGACTTTCGTGTTCACCGATTGCGACGGTGCCACCGGCACGCACATCATCCCGATCACCTTCACGGCTGACGTGGGCAACAACAAGGGTGTCGGAAGTGTGAGGTTTGAAGATTTGGATGCCGGCTTCGAGTGGCTTGGCGTCCAGGAAGGCCACACGCTTCGCAAGCGGGTGGCGGTGGATTTTGCCGGCACGTTGGCTGACAGCGTGACGGTGTTCCTGACCTCTGGCGACT
>JAGLWJ010000123.1 GCA_023133475.1 Phycisphaerae bacterium
TAGGGTGCCGATTGTGATTGATTAGGGTGCTGATTGGGGAGGAGGTATAAGCGAAGGCGCATCTCGGCTCACGTGGGCTGTCACTGCGGCATAGACGTCGGCGGCGCCGGCTTTGAGCAGGATTCGGGCACACTCCTCGATGGTTGCCCCGGTGGTCATGACGTCGTCGATCAGGCACAACGTAGCCCCTTCGATGCGTACGCCGGGGGTCATGGCGAACTTGCCGCGAACGTTCTTGGCTCTCTGGGGAGCCGTCAGGCCGACTTGCGAAGGGCCGCCCTTGATGCGGCGGAGTGCCGGGATCAGAGGGATACCCGTGTGACGGGCGACCTGGCGAGCCAGCATGGCAGGCGGATAGTCCCCACGCCGGATACGCCTGAACCACCACGGTGGAACGGTAACCAACGCCTCAATAGAACCAAACCACCGGTTCTGCCGCATCTCGTCGGCTATGCGCTGCCCCAAGTAGGCAGCCAGCGTCCAGCGACGTTGGTACTTGAATGCGTGCAGCAAGCGGCGGAACTGGTCGCGGTAGGGGCCTATGCGGGCCACGCCGCTGATTCGCCTCTTCTCGTCGCGGCAGTGGTTGCAGCATCCTCCGGTCACCACAAAGGGGGGAACGGTGCGGGCACAAGTGGGGCAATAGGCGGTGTCGCACAGAGTTTCCAACTCAGCCCCGCACGGGTCACAAAGCAGTTTGGGGCGATCGATCCCAGGCGTCCCGCAGATAACACAGACCGGCGGGAAAAGCAGGTCTGCCAGAACACCAAGATTCTGCCCGACCCGAATGGGACGATTCCAAATCAACATTGCAATGCACCACCCACCCTACGGGGGGTTCTTTGTCCGGCCTTCTCACCCGGCATAAATGCCGGGCCTAGCGCGACCCGCACGCCACGAAACTCTCTCGCCGAAAACGGCACTGGAGACAACTGAATACCCCTTTTCAGGTAATTGCATCTGTGCAATCTGCGTAATCTGCGGATTTTGAACCTCGGGGCCACCCCACCACTTTCCTTAACATCTGTCAATATTCTGCGTATAGTATATAAAATTCGTCCGATTGTGGAGCCGAAACGGTTCTGTGGTTTCGGGAGGCGTGGATTTCATGGATCATTCCAAGAGTTGGTGTGTGCTTTTGTCGGCGATCTGCCCGGCTGTTTGCGTGGGGCAGATGCCCCCATCCAAGGTTGTGGTCGAGCGTGCAGCCATGCGCCCCTTGCCTGCCACCATGCGATTGGTGGGCACGGTTGAGCCGGTGGTGCGGAGTGTGGTGGGTTCGGAAGTGGCGGGGCTGGCGGTGGAGATGCCGGCTCGGGAAGGTGACCTGATCGAAGCGGGCGGAGTGCTTTGCAGACTCAATGCCGACGTGCTGTCGGCTCAGTTGGATTCTGCCCGGGCGCGGTTGGGGCAGTTGCAGGCCAGGCTGGACGAACTCGAGGCCGGCACGCGGGCGGAGGAATTGGCCCACCTCAAAGCCGCATACGAAGAAGCCAAAGCCCAATACGACAAGTGGGCATCGGAGAAGAAGCGGATCGAGCGGTTGCAACAACAGACTCAGGTCAACGAGAAGGAGGTCTACGAGACCGAAGCAGCCTATCTGTCAGCCCAGCAGCGGATGCTGTCAGCTCAGGCTCAACATGAGGAAGGGGTCAATGGGCCTCGGGTGGAAGTGATCGCCCAGGCGCGTTTTGCAGTGGCGGAGCAGACTGCCGTGGCGAAGCAGGCTCAGCGGGACCTGGATAAGACCGTGATCCGTGCCCCGTTCACCGGATACGTGGTAAGGCTCGAGACGGAAGTAGGCCAATGGGTGCAACCGGGTGGGCCTATCGTGGAGATGATCGACCTTTCCAGCGTGCTTGTCACCGTGGACGCTCCCGAGAAGGCATTTCGATATGTGCAAGTTGGCGATCAGGCTCACGTGCAGATTGAGGCGTTGGAGGAGGTGTTCAGCGGTTTGGTCAAGCACGTCATTCCGCAGGCAGACGTATCAGCGAGGGCCTTCCCGGTGGAGATCGAGATCGACAATCCGGACGGAAAGCTCAAGGGCGGGATGCTGGCATGGGCCACGGTGACCACAGGCCCGAACGCCTCCGTGGTCGCGGTGCCCAAGGATGCGGTGGACGTGCGCCGTGGGATACCGCACGTCTGCGTCGTCATGCACACCGAGCAGGGCACGATGGCCATGCCCATGCCGGTGGTCACTGGTGCGGACATCGAGGATTGGGTGGCGATCACCTCCGGCAACATAGCACCCGACACCCAGGTGATAGTCCGGGGCAACGAGCGAATCATGTTCCCAATGCCGGTAGTGGTCACCAACAAGAGGGAAGAGGCAAGAGGGAACATGACGAATTGAAAATGGAAAATGGAAACGGTGAGCACTCGCCGCGGCGCGGGGGTGTTCAGTCATGCTCCTCATTTTCCATTTTCCATTTTC
>JAGLWJ010000124.1 GCA_023133475.1 Phycisphaerae bacterium
ATAATTCGTTTTGCCATCGAGAACCCCGTTAAGGTGAGCGTTGGGGTGATTCTGCTGGTGCTGTTCGGGGTATTAAGCGTTTTTCGCATCCCCATCCAGCTTACCCCGGACGTGGACCAACCAAGAGTGACGGTGACCACCTACTGGCACGGGGCGAGCGTGCGGGAAATCGAACGCGAGATCGTCGAACGGCAAGAAGAAAAACTCAAGGGCGTGTCCAATCTGCGGAAAATGACCTCCACCTCCGCCGAAAACTCCGCGACCATTGCACTGGAGTTCTTCGTCGGCGTGGACAAAAACGACGCCCTACGCGACGTGTCCGAGAAGATGCGCCAGGTGAGCGGATACCCCGAGGAGGTGGAAGAACCGATCATCCAGGCAGCCGACGCGGCGGCGGAATCCGCTATCGCATGGCTGATCTTCCGCGGTCGGCCTGAGGAGGACGCCTCCACCCTGTACGATTATGTCGATGATCGCGTCAAGCCGCTCCTGGAACGTGTTCCCGGGGTAGCGTCGCTGGACATCTACGGCGGGCGCGAACGCGAACTGCACATCCGAGTTAACCCACAAAGGCTGGCAGCCCGACACCTGACCTTCCAAGACCTGGAACGAGCCATCCGCGACGAGAACCTGAGCGTCTCCGCCGGGACCTTGGCTCAGGGCAAACGCGATTACACCTACCGCACCGTGGGCAAATACGAACGCATCGAACAAGTGGAAAACACGGTGATCGGCTACGACAAAGGGGGGCCTATCTTCCTCCGCGACGTCGCCACCGTGGTCAAAACGCATAAGAAACAGCGGTCCTTTGTAACGCATCTGGGCGATTATGTGCTGGCTTTACCGGTGCGCCGCGAGACCGGCGCCAACGTCATCAAGGTCATGGAAACCTTGAAGGAACGTATCGCCCAAATCAATCACGACCTGCTCGAACCGGAAGGGCGAAGCCTGACGCAAGCGTATGACGAGACCGTCTACATCCACTCAGCCATCGACCTGGTCAAGAGCAACATGGTATTCGGCGGGTTGTTGGCGGTTGGGGTACTGCTGATCTTCCTGCGGAATGGGCGGGCGACGTTCGTGGTCGCAGCCGCAATCCCTATTTCGATTATCGGGACGTTTCTGGTGGTGACGCTGCTCGGGCGAAACCTGAACGTGGTGATGTTGGCGGGGTTGGCTTTTGCAATCGGGATGGTGGTGGACAACGCCGTGGTGGTGTTGGAGAACATCTTCCGACATCGCCAACTGGGTGCGACGCTGTTTCAGGCAGCCCTCAAAGGTGCCGGCGAAGTCTGGGGGGCGGTGTTGGCCAGCACCTTGACCACCATGGCGGTGTTCATCCCGGTGGTGTTTGTCGAGGAAGAAGCCGGCCAGTTGTTCCGTGATATCGCCATCGCCATCAGTTCCGGGGTGGGCCTGTCACTTCTGGTATCGATTCTGGTGATCCCGCCGTTGGCCAACAAAATCCTGCATCTGCGCGAGCGTCATCTGGCCGGCGGATACAAACCCGGCCGGGTGGCGAGCATGGTGGCTTGGCTGGTGGATCGGATCAACCAGTCGATTCCGGCACGGGTGGGGCTGGTGGTTGGCTTGACGGCTGCCGCTCTTGCCGGGGCGTTCTTCCTAATGCCGCCCACGGACTACCTGCCGAAGGGGAATCAAAACATGATCTTCGGGATGATCCTGGCTCCGCCGGGGTACTCCCTGGATGAATACCGCAGGATGGGCCGACTCATCATGGAAGGTAAGCCAAGCCAACCATATGGTATCAGGCAGTTCTGGGAGGCAAAGTTGGGCTCGGAGGCGGCGGAAAAACTTCCACCCGTGCAGATGAGCATCGGCAACCGAAGAAGTGATCAACGCCGAACCGTCGAGTTAATCCCACCACCAATCGGAAACTACTTCTATGTTGCCTATCACGGCAATTGCTTCATGGGTTGTATCAGCCAAGAGGAAAATGTGGTCACGCCACTGGTTCCGGTGATGCAGCGTGCCGCCGGTCTGGTGGAGGGCACCTTTTCGTTTTTCTTTCAGGCATCGATCTTCGGCGCGGCAGGCGGCGGCGGCAACAACATCGAGTTGGAGATTCTGGGCAACGATCTGGACGAGGTTACCGGTGTGGCGGGGATGTTGTTTTTCCAGTGCGTGAAGCATTTCGGCTTCGCTCAGCCGACCCCCAGCAATTTTAGCCTTCCACGCGACGAGATTCAGTTCGTCCCCAACCGGGTGAAAGCGGCGCATGTGGGGTTGACCGTTCGGGACGTGGCGTTTGTGGTCGCAAGTGCCGTGGACGGGGCCTTTGTGGGCGGGTTCCGCGACCGGGGCGACGAGATCGACATGGCCATCCTGATAGATCACGACGCGGTCACCAAGGAAGACGTGGCTCAGGTCCCCATCTACACCCCTGGTGGGCGGATAATTCCGCTCTCGTCGGTGGTGGACGTCGTTCCCACCACCGCCCCGCAAGAGGTTCTGCGCATCGAGGAGTTGCCCGCCGTGCGCATTGTGGTGACACCACCGGAGGGTGTCCCGCTCGAAGAGGTCATGCAAATCATCGAGGATGAGATGATCAAGCCCGGGCGCGAGTCGGGGGCGATACCCCCTGCGGTCACCACGCGCCTGGCAGGCAATGCCGACAAGCTGGTCGAAACCTTTAATTCGGTGAAGTGGAATCTGGCGTTGGCTCTTTTGATAACTTACTTACTGATGGCTGCTTTGTTCGAGTCGTTCAGTTATCCGTTTGTGATCATGTTCGCGGTTCCGCCGGCCACGGTGGGCGGGTTTTTGGCTTTGGCGATCATGCACTGGGTGACGGGGCGCAATCCGCTGGTTCCGACCATTCAGCTCGACGTGGTCACCATGCTGGGCTTTATTATTCTGATTGGGATCGTGGTGAACAACGCGATTCTGATCGTGCACCAGGCGCTGAACAACATGCGCGACGGCGGGATGCAGCCGCACGAAGCCATCGTGGAGTCGGTGCGCACTCGGGTGAGGCCTATCTTCATGACCGCCCTGACCAGCATCTGCGGGATGCTGCCGCTGGTGGTGATGACCGGAGCCGGCAGTGAGTTGTACCGTGGGATCGGGTCTGTGGTGGTTGGCGGCCTGTTGGTTTCGACGGTGTTCACGCTGTTTCTGGTTCCGGCGTTGTTTTCGTTATTCTTTGGCGTCCGCGGGTGGTTAGCCAACTTAATATGGAAGACCGCAGCCCCGGCACCAGCGGAGGCGGCCCCCCCCATCGCCGGTCGCGTCAAGGAGTGATCCATAGAATAAACGCCGGGTGCTCCCGACAAGCTCAAGGGTGTGGCACGGACAAGGACCGCCAGGTAGCGCCATTGCAAGATGAACGTCTTCCGGGGGCGGTCCTTGCCCGTGCCACCCAACTACTTGCCCTGGCCACCCGCCGCACAGTGGACCCTACCCGGCTCCTACAAGCTTCCTGTGAAGCTCTCCTGGAACGCGGCGAAGTCTCCCAGGTCCACGTCCGCGTCCGCGTTGAAGTCGAACACGTCCAGGCAATCCTGTGACGGCATGACGAACCCCGGCGCCTCCCACGGGCCGCTGATACAGCCGAGAAACACCGCATAGTCGAACAGGTCCACGTCACCGTCGTCGTCCCAGTCGCCAGGACGCGTGGGGCCGCGATTCGTCACGAACGCTGAGCGCACGTTGTTGTCCTCGTCGAACTCGTCAATCGTGTCAGCCTCGTCGGCAATGGCGAACACCTCGGCCAGACCGCCGGGGAATGGGGCGGCGTCTTCCCAGACCCAGGATAAGTCGTAGAACGCACCGGGGACGATGGTGTCGGTGATGGTTTGCGTATGGAGAACAGAGCCGTCCTCAGCATCGCGGCGGATGGTGACATCCACGTTTGACACGGCCAAACCCGAGCCGTTGAGCACCCGGATCGTCAGGATGCGGTCAGCCGGGCCGGCGCTCTGGACCAGGATTGAATCGATCAAGACGTCCGGCTTCATGACGCCGGGCAGGACACTCGTGTTGTTCGTGCGGTCGCGGTCTTCCTGATCCTGGTCCGGATCGACCACCACGTACAGATCGTGCGACACGCCAGTCGTCGACACCAGCCAATCCACACTGACCTCACGCTCATCACCGCCGACCAGGGGCTCGGCGTTGCTCGTGATGTCGATCAGAATCCCACCAGCACCCGGATCGCCGTCGTAGAAAGCCACATCCAGGTCCACCGCCGGCACGTCGCCGAGGTTCTGCACCGTGGCTGTGATCGTGGCTGTCTGACCGGCTACCGGGTTCGGCGGATCCAACGTTACACCGTTGCTGGTCACAGCCAAGTCACCACTGATCGTGTGACGCAGTAAGTACAGATCGCTCTGGCCCGGTACGGGGACGTTGTCGAGTTGAACCTCCTGGCCACCGACCCACACGGTCCGAGTCTCGTAGACGGTCTGCACCTTGTCGTACACGGCCACCAGGTCGCCGGAAGCATCGTAGACCGGGGCCATGGCATGTTCCATCTCGCCGTTGGTGGTGAAGTCCCTGGTCATGCACTGCGGCTTGGACCAGACCTCCACCGTCGGGTCGTAGATGGCTGACCACATGTCCACGCGATTCTCGCTGGCCTCCTGCCACACCAGGGCGATCTGGCTGGTCGAGCCCGTGGCCAAGCGGAAGTCGGCTGCTCCGATCGAGGCGTCGGCCTCCAGGTCCACGACAGTCTGCTGGTCGGACAGGTCCAGCTCGGTGGCCATCACGATGTCGCCGCCGCTGTACCAGACCATCAGCAGGTCGCCGCTCGAGTCGTAGGCCACCTGAGGATTGGCCTCCTCGATCCCGTTGGTCCCCACCCCATTGCTGGTCAACTGGGTGACTTCGCTCCAGGCCATGCCGTCGTAAGTAACGGCGAAGAGTTCACGGTCATACGGTGTCCGCGTATCGTCGTCCGTGTCGCCGATGAACAGTAGGACCGCCTCCGTCCCGTCGTAGGCCGTGGCGCTCTTGACCACCGAAGGAACGTCGATGGCGATCTCGGCTGGAGCCGACCAACCGGCTCCATCAAACGTGGCGTAGTGGATGTCGTTCGGCACGCCGTTCGAGCCCATCTCCAGGTTAGCCGTGTTGCTCACCCAGGTCAGCATGGCTGTGCCGTCGGATGCCGTGGCGATCCGCGGGCTGCGGTCCAGGTAGCCGTTGCTGGTCAGCATGGTCGGTGTTGACCAAGCATTGCTGTTGGCGTCATAGAGGCTGACCGCGATCTCGGTCTTGCTCTTGAGTTCCTCCAGCTTGCACTCCAGCTTGCAGGCGTATTCGCAGGCGGGTGGATCGGGTTCGCCCAGGCACTCATCCTCGCACGGCGCGATGCACGGATCTCCCGGTTCCCCAGGCTCGATCAGGGCGTCGCTGACGTTCTCCCAGGCCAGCAGAGCGTCGCCATTCGGCAGGGCCGCGATCTGCGGGTGGAAGTCGGCTGTGCCGTCGTCAGCTACAGCCACCGGCTCGGTCCATAGCTCCGTCGTCGAGTCGTACTCGGAGAACACGATCTCCGTACGGTTCGTGCTGGTCCGCACCGGATCGTCGTAGACCCACACACTGAGCAGGTCATCGCCCACAGCCGCCAGGTCCGGCGTGGACTGGCTGAAAACATTGAGTTGGATGGGATGCTCCTCGGTGACGATGTCACGCAGGCCGCCCTGGCTGTACTCGTTAGCCACGAACACGGCGTACCCACCCCGGCGATGCAGATAGTCCCTGGGCATCAGGTCGAACACCGGCTCACTCTGTCTCACCACCCAGCGTTTGTCGTGGATGTCCCAGGTGTATTCCAGCAGCGGCCAGTCCCATTTGAAGATCCACACCACCACCCGCACACCGCCAGCCAGCGATATCTGCAGCGTGTCAACCGGGTCGGGCTGTGGGAACACCAGGATCAGCGTCGCCTTGCCGCCCAGGTAGCCCTCCACTGCCAGCACATCCGCCACACCCGCACCCAGCATGGCCTCGGCGTACGGGAACGGATCCAGCGTGATGGTTCCCTGCCACTCCGGCCGGCCAGGCGCCAGCCAGTCCACCATCTCCAGATGCACCAACGCCGAGGCCTCGATGCGGCCCCGGAAGTAGCACGGGATCGGCCCGAAGGTGAACACCAGCGGCTTGGGCGGCACGTCCACCGAGACGTCGGCGCCCAGTTCGATCCAGCCGCCCGGCTTCCAGCGATCCAGGCCGTCGTCCCACTCCCAGTCCATGGCCCCCGAGGCGTGCAGGTTGACCGCCGCCCCGGCGATCCGGGTTTTCTTCTTCTTGGTCTCGAACTCGCCTTCCTTGTCAGCCGTGGCCTCGAACGAGGGGCCGGTGGCTGTCCCGTCCCCGTTGACCTCCGCGCCGATCTCGAACGTGCCGCCGAACTTGAACTTCTCCTTGCCGAACAGCGGGGTGTCGTCGGAGACTTCGTCGGCCCCCTCCTCGATGGACATCTCCGGCTCTTCGTCTTCCTCGGGCTCTTCGGGAACGATCTTCGCGGTGACGTATTTCAGGGCGCTGGACGACTGGTCATGACTGAGCAGGAACGGCAGGATGCCGATGGGAGCGGGAATCACCTTGAAGTTCACGGGATACGGAGTTGATTCCGTGCTGTCGGCCGCGATGGCGGTAACCGTGATGGTCGCGCCTTCGCCGAGTTCCCAGCCCATGTTGAAGGTGTGGCTGCAGGTGTCGGAGGTGCAGGATTCTTCGATGGGGTTGTCCGGATCGGTGGAGACGGTCCAGCGGATCTTGTCGGGAGTGTGGGTGTCCCAGTCGATCGTGGCCGTGAACGTGTCGTACATCCAGACCCAGTCCAGGTAGTAGGCGTGCTGGCCGGGTCCGCAGTATGGGCTGCGAACCTCGACGACGCCGAAGCCCATGTCCGGCGTGAGCAGGATGTCCACGTTGGTGAATGAGTCCTCGCGGATCTGCACGTTCTGCGTCACGGCGTAGTAGCCGGCGGCGCTCACGTCGATCGTCGCCTGCCCGGCGGGAACCTCGCTGAAGAAGAACTGCCCGTACTCATCCGTCTGCACCGCCGGCTCGCCGTTGACGCTAACGTCCGCCCCGACGACCTCATCCCCGCTCATCTGATCCCGCACCGTCCCCATCAAATCCCCCGGCCCGGCCGCGGTGATGGAAAAGACGTTGGATTCAGTTCGTACGGTCTGGTAAAGGTTGCTAGCACTCAGGCGTACCTTGAAGTTCGATCCGCCAATGCCCGGCAGATCTACCGACGGGTTCCATACGATGTGCTTGTCCGTCCCTGGAACGACGACTTCACCGACGTCACCCCATACGGCACTAGGTGTGATATCCCACGAAGTGCCACCATCGTCACTGGCCTGCACCGAGACTGAGTACGATTCCTCTTCACCGCTCAGCGTGTAGGCGATGTCCACCACTCTCGTGGCATCCGGCCGTTGAGACGCGGCTACCTCCGCAACCGTTGGAGGAAAAGCGATGTCATCGGCGCTTATGGAGAAGTTGTCAAACTGCACTGCTATAGGGGTGTCTGAGTGCTGCCGTTTAGCGTAGAATCTCAAGTTCGCAGGGCCGGTACCGCATGGGCCCGACCAAAGTAATTGAAAGTCCGGACTCCCGGCTCCCTTGAAATACATCGAGAACACGTTTCCGGTACGCACTAGGCGAAGAGTCCCGGCCATATCACTCGTCGGGACGACTGCAAGGTAACCCGCCTCAAACGACCAAGCCCAATACTGGTCGCTGGATCTCCTCACACGGACTATGATAAGGGACCCTGTACCCGGAATGTTTGCCGAGAGTTCGACTTTGTTCCAGCCCGTACTCGAATGGGGAAAAGTGATGAGCCAGTACTCGATCTCCGCTGAGAAATCCCCAAGCGCGATTGGGCGCCAGTACAAGCATCCGGAGAAATTACCAGGCTGACTACCGTCACTCTCAATCAACAGATGGCCACCCTCAACTGTATAGGTGAATGTCGGCCCCATGCTTACGCTGAAGACGGCTGGATCAAGTGGGCTGTCGAAGGTCTCAAGGAACTCAACCTGAGCTTGTGCTGAGGCGCACAATAACAGCGGAATGAGGGTTAAAGCGAAGATCGCACGTATGCTCACAACAGCCGGCTGGCTTAGGTTCTTTGAACTTGGAGTCTCGATTCGATTACGGCGCCGGGTGCCCGCGACAAGCCGGGGTGGCACGCACAAACTTGTTTGTGCGTGTTTCTCCCCGATCGCAGCACACCGACAAACAAGTTTGTCGGTGCCACCCCTGAGGCGGGTGGCATGGTCCACGCTTGCGTGGCCACGTTCTTCCTTCACGCTGTCGACATGCTCACGACAAGCGTGAGCATTCCCCGCTGACCCCGTTGCTGCCCGTGGTGTCGTGTTTCGAGCAATCCAAGTCATCTCTGATCGCCTCCTCTTGAAAGGATGAAATATGAAGGATGAAGG
>JAGLWJ010000125.1 GCA_023133475.1 Phycisphaerae bacterium
ACTTTATCGACAGCCCCTAAAGCCATGGGCCACCCGGCTCTTGCCTATTGCCTCTTGCCTCTTGCCTGCTGCCTGCTGCCTCTTGCCAAGCAGCCTTGTAGTGTCAACGCTGTGGCTTCTGTGAGGCGCACCTTGGCCAGCCGGCCTATGTCCTCGGGGCGACCGGGGAATACCACGATCTGGTCGCCGCGTGTGCGGCCTACCAGTTGGTCCGAACGCCGCCAGGAAAGTTCACTACCACGCGACTGCTCAGCCTCCTGAGCCTTTAACGCCGCTTTGCTGTAACTCTCGACCAAAACCTCCACGATCCGCCCCGCCAAAGCTTGATTATTCCGCAGGGAGATTTCTTCTTGAATTTTCAGCAACGTGTTATTTCGCCGGCGCTTGACTTCGATAGGAACATCGTCGGGGAAACGTTTGCCGGCTACGGTCTCAAGCCGCTCGGAATACTTGAAACAAAAGATGTTCTTGAAATCACACCGGCGGGTCAGCTCGCAACTCTCCTCGAACTCCTGCTCGGTCTCACCGCAAAACCCGACGATGAAGTCCGTAGCCAGAGTGATATCCGGCACCGTCTCACGGGCTTCTGCCACCAATTCGCAGAACCGCTCGACGGTGTATTGCCGGCGCATGCGTTTGAGCACCGCGTTGGAGCCGCTCTGCACCGGAAGGTGAAGGTATTCGCACACCTTGGGCAAGTCGCGCATGGCCTGAAAAATGTCGCTGGTGAAGTCGCCGGGATAGCTGGTCACGAAGCGGATACGCTCGATGCCCTCAACCTCGTGGACCCGAGCCAGCAAGTCGGCGAAGTGCACCGCCCGCCCGTTGTTTTGGTTCACGTAGCTGTTGACCGTTTGGCCCAGCAGGGTGATCTCCTTGCACCCGTGGTCAGCCAACATGCGGGCTTCGCCGACGATTTGCCCCGGCGGGCGGCTACGCTCGGGGCCTCGGGTGAACGGGACCACGCAAAACGTGCAGAACTTGTCGCATCCACGCTGGACACGAAGGTACGACTGAACCACGCCGGCATCGGAGCCCGGATCACGTGAGAGGTCGAACGCCTCGACCGAGTCGTATTCAGTGGACCGCTCCAGAGGCGAGTTCCTGCGCGACTTGTTGACGGTCAATGCCACCAGATGCCTGTGCCCTTGCCGCACCTCCTCGATCATGGCGGGCAGTTTGTACAGCTCCGCCGGGCCGCAGACCAGATCGACGTGCTTCATCTTCTGGAAAATACCGTCCGGGTCGCGCTCTGCCATACAACCAATTACGCCCACCACTCTGTCGGGCTTATTGCGGATGGATTTCTTTAGCGATCCCAGACGCGAGAAGGCTTTATCCTCGGCATGGGCGCGGACGCTACAGGTGTTGATCAGCACCAGGTCGGCTTCGTGCATCTCGCCGGTAGGGGCGTACCCGCGGGTCCGCAATTGCTCCAGCACCAGCTCGCTGTCCAGCACGTTCATCTGGCAGCCCATGGTTTCGAGGTAGACCGTCTTGTGGTTCATGGATTAAGTAGGGTGGGTGGAGCTTCGCGAAGCGAAACCCACCATTCAAGTCCAAAGTCCAAGGTCCAAAGTCCCGTTGGTTTCTGACTTTGGA
>JAGLWJ010000126.1 GCA_023133475.1 Phycisphaerae bacterium
ACTTTGGACTTTGGACTTATTAGCCAGTGCGGTGGGTTCCACCTGCCTACGGCAGGTTCCACCCACCCTACGTCTGCGTGATGAATAATCCGCTAGTCGGTGTCGGACGTCCCGGTTACCGACTTCCAGTGGTGCAACAGCGTGGACAACGCCCAAATGCCGCCAATACCGTAAGTCACAATCGCGGCGATGGTCCACCATATGTGCCCGGGCTCCAGCGCCTCGTCACTCCAGAGCACCTGCACGGCGTAGCCGATGGACATAAAGTAGTACACGAAAAAGACCAGAATAAAGACCGCGAAGAAATGCTTGTCCAGCACACGCAGGTGCCCCTGGCCCTCCAGCCAGGCCTCCCAACCCAACGAGCCCTCGGTCTTGGGCTCGATGTTACGGCGGATGTACTGTCCGGCACGCATCAGCGCGTTCTGTTCGGAGATGAACTTGACAATCAGCACGATGACCACATAGGGGATCATGGTGGGCAGGAATTGTGGATTGTCGAGGCTCTCCGCGAAGTAGGTGATAATCGGCACACCAAACAACCCCAGGGAGACGACCCAGAAAATCCGTGCCTTGGTGGCTTTGATCTCGTCTCTAAGGGTGAGGAATTGCTGCATGAGAATGTCGTTATTGTCCATGATTCGGTCTCCGGATCTATCCTAACCACACAACTCGACCCCACTGCCGGGAGCGATTTGCATCGGCAACTAGTATACTGCCCGGCGCGGATTGCTCAACCGAAATTCGGGGATGATAAATATGACCAATCGCAACGCGGCACACTGCGGATCGAGATGGGCGAGGTGGACCCTGTCAGGTGCCTGCCTGGCGGTGGCGGTGGGAGGGTACGGCTGCTACGCCATCGCGGGGCAGGAGAGCCGGCAGGCGACCGACACGAGCGGATGGGGGCCTGGTTGGGTGGCTGACGCGGTCTGGTATCAGGTGTTTGTGTCCAGGTTCTGCAACGGCAATGCAGCCAACGACCCACCCGCAACCCTGCCGTGGGCCGACAACTGGGCAAAACTCGAAGCAGCCGAACAACCGCCTCTACGCCGGCGGTTGTTCGCCAGACGCTACGGTGGCGATCTGCAAGGGGTGCGTAGCAAGTTCCCCTATCTTCGCGCGCTGGGGGTCAACGTGCTTTACCTCAACCCCATTTTCGATGCCACCAGCCAACACAAGTATGACACACGCGACCATCGCCATGTGGACGATTCCTACGGGATTGCGAATAGCCGTTCGAGGCTGACTCTCGAGACCCAAGACCCCGCAACGTGGAAGTGGACCGATAGCGACCTGTTGTTCGTGGATTTTCTGGCTCAGGCTCATCGTCAGGGGCTTCGGATTGTTTTGGACGGCGTGTTCAACCATGTCGGCCCGGAGTTCTGGGCGTGGCGTGACGTAAAGGCCAACGGGCGGGAATCGGCTTATGCCGACTGGTTTGCGGTCACCGATTGGGGTCCGCCGTTGCATTGGCGAGCTTGGGATGGGCCTGATGGATGTCTGGTCAACTTCAGGCATTTCGGCGATGGCCTGCACCCCGAGGTGGAGGCGTACCTGTTCGCGGTTGTCCGCCGCTGGATGGACCCCGATGGCGATGGCGATCCCTCCGACGGGATCGACGGTTGGCGGCTGGATGCCGCTGAGAAGCTGCCCCACGGTTTCTGGCGACGATTCCGGCAGGAGGTCAAGCGGATCAATCCGCAAGCCGTCATCATCGGCGAGATTTGGACCGACCCCGGCGCCTGGCTTAATAACGCCGACCAATTCGATACTGTCACCAATTACCGCTTTTCCGGCCCGGTAATACGCTTCTTCAGCCAGGATGGCTCTCGCTACCTGCCCGGTGCGTTTGTCGAGGACTTGGCGGTTGCGCGCCGAGGCCATCCCCACTCTGTGAACCTTGGCATGCTCAATCTTTTGGGCAGCCACGATACCGAGCGTGCGGTGACCATGTTGGCGGACCCCCAACGCCTGCGCGACCCATCGGGCAAAATCCCCAAGCGCGACCTGCTGAAACCGGACGAGGACGCCTACCGCCGTTTGAAGCTCGCCGCCTTGTTCCAGTTTACCTATCCCGGCTCTCCCATCATCTACTATGGGGACGAGGTGGGCATGTACGGAGGGGACGATCCGTTCTGCCGGGCTCCGATGTGGTGGCGGGAGAGTTCGGGCTTGGGCTACCGGGTGGACGTGCTCCGTTTCCACGAAGAGTTGATCCGGTTGCGCAAGACTTGCCCGGAATTGCGGCGTGGCCGATTTCACCTTCTTCTGGCTGACGATGCCCGGCGTCTGGTGGTTTTCTCGCGGCGTTACCGGGGCAGAGAGACGGTGGTGGTGGTGAACGGCGACATTGCGGACCATCTGGTAGTGCTGACCCTCAGCGGGTCGGGGATGGTGGCGAACTGTAAGACGTTGAGTACCAGCGAGCGTGGTCGGGCGGCGATTGCACACGTGTCCACGCTTCCCATCAGCCCGGATTCCCGCCTCGAAACCCTCTGCCCCGCCCTTTGTGGGCAACTGATTCGCATATCCCAAGCGGGCCAACCATGGGGATGTGACCGCTTCTTGCGGCGTTAGAGAGCAAAGTCGACGCCCTCACGCAGACTGCGTGCCCGCAGGCAGCACGGCTCAACAAGCGAATCGAAGAGACCGCCCTGCTTGAATTCACTCATGATAAACTTCAGGTCAGTTTTCACGTTCCATGTTACATTATATCCCTAAGGAGGGGCTCAGCCGTTTACGCAACTTGAACGCGAGGAGCCTGGAATGCGAGTTTACCTGGTGGGCAACCTGGCAAAACTGTGGCGCAACCCCAACCCCGGCGAACCGTTCAAAAAACTGCTGCCGGAAATCTGGTCTGTGCTGGACTCTATCCGTCACACGTGGAAGACCGCTCCCGGTTCCCCGGGATCGAGGTTCGTTCAATGGGTGACCCTGCCAAACGGCGACACAATGGGCATCGTCTTATCTGTTCGTTCTCGGGATGCCGTTTACGCGCACGATGTTGCTCTCTTCTAACCCGGACTTTTCATGAACGCAGAGGCGCAGAGAGCGCAGAGTATTGCAGAGAAGGAAGTTGCGACTCAAATAACCAGTTTCGCCTGTTAACACTGTGTATATGAGCTTTTCTCAATGAATTCCCCTAACTTCTTATTCTGCTCAACTCTGCGCCCTCTGCGTCTCTGCGTTCATGAATTATCCGGGTTAAGTAATTGCTGCAACTTCTCTGCTAAGCTTGCTCTGGGCTTGACTTGCAGGTAAACTTAGCCTCTAATTAAGGGGAGCCGCCATGTGAATATGTCGAGTAAGTCAACCGCGTTAGCCGAAATGTTCATATGTGAGACTGATTATTGCAGTTGCGGTCAAGAGGTGTGAGAGTCGATGGCGGATATTCAAGAGCTTAAAACGTGGGTAACTGAGCTTGGTGAGCCGTTCGCGCGGGCGCTGGCGGTCTTTGTGCGCGAGTGTAGCAACGGGGGGGGGGCTCGGGAACCGGATTCGGCGAGGCTGCTTCTTGGCGACCTCCAACCCTTCGAGGACCTTGACCCGGCACTTCGCCGGCGTCTGGACGAATGTGTTGACAAGGACGAGGCGGCGGCGAAGGCTGGAACTCTCGAGATGATCGAGTTCACGGCGGATTCACCGGCCCAAGCCGCAGCCAAACGGCTCCGCAAAGTGCTAACCCAAAAGGGTGTATCGCAGAAGCAACTTGCTGAAATGCTCGATGTTACGCCCGCAGTGGTCAGCCGCGTGCTGAAGAATCCCGATCGATCAAAAGTTGCTACTCTTCGGAGAATCGCGGCAACACTCGGCGTCGAACTCCGCGAATTCGTCTAGCAAAGAAGGCGGGTGAAACCCGCCCTACATTGCCGCGGGCAATTGATAAGCACTGTAGGGCGGGTTTTACCCGCCTTAGTCGATCCGGCAGGCACGAACCTTTAGGGCACGCCGGGTTTGACGGGTCAGCCGGACTCGCTCGTCGATGCGATAGCCCACCAACCACACCGGCCCCAAGCGATCACACAGCAGGGCCAGGCGATCGCGTTCGTCGGGGGTCACTTTGGCGTCGATCAGGAACTCGGAAACCTTTTTGGAACCCGGTGCGCCCAGTGGCCAAAAACGGTCTCCCGCCCGGCGATGCCTGACCGTCAGGGGGGGGCGGAGAGCATCATAATCAAGCCACTCCTCACCAACGTGTCGGGCACGCATAGCCGTCACTGCCTCCTCCGCGGACAAATCAACAAGCTCACAGGTGAGCTCCACGCCCTGCAAGGTCAGCGTGGTTCGGCCGGGAACGTGGATCACGATCTCCTCGGCAATCGTCTCCCGCGGTTGGTCGGTGGGCACGGCGAACACCAGACGATGGTATATTTTCGATACGGTCATTGCTCCGGGCAGATGCACTTGCTTTCCGCTGGCTTTGTCAGCCAGCAGGTCCACCACCATGCTCAGATGAGCGAAGCTGATGTCCTGCTCGCCAAGTTCAAAGGAAGCAATCGCCCGACGCACCAGTTCCGCCTGGATGATCCGGTCCTTGCGGGCCAGAGCGTCGGCGTTGAGGGACAACTCCTGATCGGTATGCTCGATGATCAGGGTCTCGTAGGACGATTGGGCGGTCCGGTCCACATACTCGTTCACCCACCGGGCCTGCTCCGCCAGCCTCAGCAACGCTTCGCGCACCTGCGGGTTCACCTGCTCAGCCAACGAAGGGAGGATCACGTTGCGTAGCCGATTGCGCAGCGGTTCGTTGCTCGCATTGCTGGCATCCTCGCGATAGGGCACTGCGTGGGCGTTGTTGATGGCGATTATCACTTGGCGGTTGTATCCCAGCAGCGGGCGCACCAGCCGGATATCGCTCGTGGGGTGCAAAGGCCGACAACGCGGAATGCCCGCCAATCCACGAAGTCCCGTGCCACGCAGAATACGCTGCAATACGGTTTCAACATTGTCGTCCGCCTGATGCCCCAAAGCTACACAGTGGGCTCCGGTCTGCCGGCAGACACGCTCGAAAAACCGGTAACGTTCGTTGCGAGCTGCCTCCTCCAACGAAACCTGTTGGGCTTTGGCAATGTTTCCGATTGCCATCGATTCAATTGTGCAAGGCAGACTGTAGCCGTCCGCAGCCGCCTGCACGAAGGCAGCGTCATCCTCAGCCTCACGATCGCGAAGACCGTGGTTCAAGTGGGCAATGTGCAAATCCAGAGCGAAATCTGCTTGCTGGTTCAGGGTCACCAACACGTGCAGCAGGCACATCGAATCCGCACCCCCGGACACCGCCACCACGACAACGCCGTCTGAAGGAAGCAGCTTCTCCGCAATAATCTGGGCATGCAACTCCTTGAGCAGATTTGTGCCGACCATGGCTATCCTGACATAACAGCAGAGCGGAACATCAATACCACGGCGGCATTGTACCATCATCTGGGCAGAGGGTATAGACAGTTCTTGGCACCCGCCACCTGGGGCAGAGCCATCCCAATCAGTACCGCATCAGTACCGCGACCGTAAGGGAGCGGCCGGGTGGCCCATGACTTTAGGGGCTGTCGATTTAGTCGT
>JAGLWJ010000127.1 GCA_023133475.1 Phycisphaerae bacterium
GGGGCGACGCTACAGACTAAATCGATAGCCCCTTTAGCCGTGGGCCACCCACCCGTGCAGCTTGCACGCGGGCGGGGCGACCGTAGAATCAGGCCGGTAAACGGAGGATGAGGGACCAGAGACGTAAGGCTGGTCCCACCTGCCGTGCCGGAAAGGCGGGTAAAACCCGCCCTACACCTTTGGACCTTGGACCTTGGACTTTGGACTTTGGACTTTGGACTGAACAGGTAGCAGGCGAGTAAAACCATGAGAGCAGCCATAATCGGGTTACCCCAGTCCGGCAAATCGACGCTTTTCACCGCCGCCACCGGCAAGCAGATAGACCCCGCCGATCTGCCGCAGGAGCACTTCGGCAACGTCCCCGTGCCCGACGAGCGGGTGGACTTCCTTACGGCGTTGTACAAGCCGAAGAAGACCACCTACGCCACTATCGAATTCGTGGACATCCCCGGGTTCTCCCTGGCGGATAAGCACGGGATCGACGAGTTCAAGCGCCACCTGCCGACTGCCCGTCAGGCTGAGTTGCTCATCGGCGTGATTCGCAACTTCGAGAATCCCGCAGTCCCGCCCTATCGCCAGCGCGTCGATCCCCAAGCCGATCTGAACGAGCTGTGGGAGGAATTTGTCTACGCCGACCTCGAGGTGGTGACCAACCGGATCGAGCGGCTGGAGAAGTCCCTCAAGAAACCGACCAAAACCCACGAGGCTGAGAAACGCGAAATGCAGCTTATGGAGAAGTGCCGCGAGGCATTGGAAGACACTTTGCCGCTCTCGTCGGTGCTGACCTCCGAGGATGACAAGAAGGCGTTGGGCAGCTTTGCGTTCCTTACGGAGAAGCCTTGGGTGGTGGTGTACAACGTCGATGAGGATCGGGCATCGGTGGAGCCGCCGGAACCTCCCAAGCACGCACTGTCCACCATCGCCCTCTGTGCCGAGACCGAGGCAGAGATCGCACAATTGGACGAAACCGATCGACCGGCTTTTCTGGCGGACTTGGGAGTGACTGAGCCGGCTCAGAACCGCCTGTTGCGATTGTGCTACAAAGCCATGGGGTTTGTCACCTTTCTGACCGTTGGGGATGATGAAGTTCGCGCCTGGCCTATCCGACGGGGGGCGTCGGCGTTGGAGGCTGCCGGTAAGATTCACAGCGATCTGGCCCGGGGGTTCATCCGAGCGGAGACGGTGGCTTATGAGGACCTCAAAACCGCCGGCGACATGCGCTTTGCCAAAGCGGCGGGTAAGGTTCGCCAGGAGGGCAAGGGCTACATCGTGCAAGACGGCGATATCATCTTCATCAAGTTCAACCTCTAACCTGCTATCACGGAAGGATAGTTGTGGCGGTTTTGTTGGAATTCTCCATGTCTCCCTTGGACAAGGGGGAGTCAGTCAGCACCTATGTGGCACGCAGTCTGGAGATCGTCAGCCAGTCCGGATTACCCTACCGCCTGAACCCCATGGGCACCGTGCTTGAGGGGGAATGGGACGAGTGCATGGAGGTGGTTCGGCAGTGCCATGCACGCATGTCCCAAGACTGCAACCGTATCACCTGTTCGATCCGGATCGACGCGCGCAAAGGTCGCACCGGGCGACTCGAATCCAAAATCGCCAAAGTCGAGCAACTCGTCGGCAAGAAACTGTCTTAGCCCGGATATTTCACCGCGGAGCACGCAGAGACCGCAGAGAGTTGAGAGGTAGGGAGTTATCGCAATCAGCGTTGAACAGACAATAAACACACTGTCAAAATCCGACACGCTCTAATTTAGCTGTAACTTCTTTCTAAGAAATACTCTGCGTTCTCCGCGCTCTCTGCGGTGTGAGAAATGCGGGTTAGGATGCAGGGTGGGTTCTACCCGCCATCCCGCTTTAGTTCCGCTTTTTTCAACAGTCTGCGGGGACGCCTGGCGTTCGGCTTGACTTCCAACACCGTCTTCAGGCACTCCACAGCCTCGGCACATCTGCCGCTGTCGATGAGCAAGTCAGCCAAGCTGCACAGGGCAGTAGGGTATTTGGGTTTGCGTTTGATGGCTTTGCGGAAGTTCTCTTCGGCTTCGTCGAGGCAGGCTTGCTTCTCATCCCCTTGCAGTTGGGCTGCTTTCTTGTGGAGGTTGTAGCCTAGGAGGTTGTACAGCTCCGGCTTGCTTCTGGAGCGGGCGGCGATGCGGTGGTGCTCGATTGCTCCGTCCAGGTTGCCCAAGGTGTTGTAGGTGTTGCCCAGGTTCAGGCGCGCTTGCCGATGGGTAGGCCGAATCTCGAGCGCTTTCTCGTAATGCACAATCGCCTCGTCGTACCGTTTGAAAGCCTTGAGGCAGTTGGCCAGGTTGAACAGCGTGTTGGCGTCATCCGGTTTGATCTCCAGCGAGCGTTGATAGTGCCCGCACGCCTCCTGGAGCTTGCCCTCCTGCTTGACAAGGATAGCCAGGTTGTTGTGGGCCAATGAGCACGTATCGTCAATGTTCAGGGTGTGCGCCCAAAGTGTCCTGGAATCGTGCCAGACCCCAGCCTGACGCCAACTGAGCACGCCCAAAGCTGCAACCCAAACAACACCAACGCACGCCCCTCCAACAAACACGCGCAAACCCCAGCGACGATAAATCCACACCAGCACCCCACCAAACATTACCGCCCAGGAGAGACAGCAGAGATACGAATAGCTGTCCTTGACCAGTTGCGGCCCGCTCTGCGCCACTCCCGAGACGGGTGAATAGATTGCCACATAGCACACCACCAGTGCGACGCCTGCCGGCCAACGCCTCCGCAGCAGAAACAACCCTACTGCCGCAACAATGACACCGATAGCAGCAAACACAAACCGCAATTCCCAGGGATTCTTCTGGATTTGGATCAGTTCGTACAGCGGGATCAAGTCAAAAGGCCACAGCGTCTTCCACGGGTAGAAGACCGCCCCGTAACAGACCTGCAAGGTGCGAGGCAGGAGTGGGTGTTCCGCCAGGGACTTTGCCGTATCGAGTTGGCCTTGCTGGGCGGCGATGGCTTTTAGGGCGATCAACGCGGCGATAATCACAAAGGGGATTTTCTCCAACCAGACCCGTAGCCCCGCTGTCGAGAACCAAGTCGAGATTCGGCTGCCCGGACGCCTCAGCGGGTAGAAATCCAGCACGATCAGGACGGCTGGGATGGTCATCCCCCACGCTTCGGACAGCACCGAAACGACAAACAGCACCATCGCCCCCAGATACCAGAGCAGCCGATACCGCTCCACCATACGCGATTTGAGATAGGCATTGATCGTAAGGATAAAGAACAGGCCTGAGAGCAGATCGCGGCGTTCGGTGATCCAGGCGACCGACTCAGCTCGCAAGGGATGCACGGCGAAAAAGAGGGAGGCTAAACCGGCGGCGATGCGGATCGAGGCCCCCGATGCTTTACTGCCCGGCTTGATGCCAAACCTGAGCAATCGCATCGCCAGAAAGTAGACCGCCATCGCACAGGCGGCGTGCAGAATCATATTGGTCAGGTGGTAGCCCCGCGGTTCCATATCATATAGCGTGTAGTCCAGTCCCAGCGTTATCCAAGTCAGCGGCTCCCAGTGGCCCATTGTTGTGGTTTTGAACATCCACTGGATGTGTGGCCAGCTCAAACCGCGATAGTGGGAGTTATCGAGGAAGAGTTTGTCGTCGTCCCAGTTGACAAAATCGGCGTCGAGGGCGGGCAGAAAAGTGATGAACGCGGCAGCAGCCACCAGCACCGGCAGCAGTATCCGCAGCCACATCGGCGCCAGCCCCAATGTCGGCCTGGTGAGGCGCGGCTCAGCCGTGAACTCGTTGACCCGGGCGGAGGCTGGCGTCTGCCGTTTGTCCTTCCCATGCTTTCTGCCGCGAGCAGCCATCTGGGGATAGGCTAACACACACCACGGAACCATGCGACCCGCGGTTGCGGCATAAGGTCCAAAGTCCAAAGTCCAAAGTCCAAGGTCCAAGGTCCAGAGTCCCGTTGGTTTCTGACTTTGGACCTTGGACTAGGGACTTTGGACTTATCAGCGGTGCTACTCGCTCATCTTCTTGAGCCGTTCTTCGATGAGTTCCCCTGCCAGTCCGGGGTCAGCCTTTCCGCCCGAGACCCGCATCACCTGCCCGCGGAGGAACCCTATCGACCCGGACGCTTTCTTTGGCTTGGTCAACGCGTCTTGAACCGTCCTCTCGTTAGCGGCGAAAACTTCATCGAGCCACTTCTCCATGGCTTTGATATCCTGCACCTGAACCAGCCCCATCGAATTTGCCAACGCCTCGGGTGTGTCGGCTGTGTCGGGCATTCGTTCGGCGATCTGGTTGGCGGCGGTGGGGCTGACGGTGCCCACTTGCACCAGTGACGCCAGTTCGCCCATCCGCCGGGCATCCACCCCCAGTTGAGCCATGGTTGTATGACGTGCGTTGGCTATCTTTAACCAGATGTTGACAAACTGCTTGCTCACAATGGAAACAGGCGCCCCGGTATCAAGCACTGCCTCAAACAGATCGGCGGTGGCCCGGTCGGACACGATGGTGTCAGCGTCTGCGTCGGTCAGGCCATATTGGGCAACGAACCGCCCACGCCGGGCCAGCGGAAACTCCGTTACTTCGCTCCTGATCCGCTGCAACCAGTGATCGTCTATCTCCACCGGCACCAGGTCCGGGTCGGGGAAGTAGCGGTAGTCGTGGGCCGCCTCCTTGGGGCGCTGAAATTCGGTGACCTGGCGGGTGTCGTTCCAACCGCGGTTCTCATTGGGGCGATTGCCGAGCACATAGTCGTTGTCTGCCTCCCAGCCCGCCACCTGGCGACTAATCTCATAGTCAATGGCGGATCGAACCGCCCGGAAGCTGTTGAGGTTTTTGACCTCGACAATGGGGGTCCGATATTCGACCCCGCTGTGCTCGACGATCACGTTTATGTTCGGCTCGAAACGCATGTGCCCCTTCTGCATCGAGCCTTCGGAGACACCCAGATAGGTCACCAGACGCTGCAACTCGGTGCAGAAAGTGTGCGCCTCATTCGCCGAGGAAATGTCCGGCTCGGTGACAATCTCCAACAACGGCGTCCCCGCACGGTTGAGATCGACCAGGGTGCATCCGGGGGTGTCGTGGATATTCTTGCCCGCGTCTTCCTCGATATGTGCTCGGCGAATACGAATCCGCCGCATCGAACCGTTCGACGGAATCTCGAAATACCCATCGTGGGCCAGAGGTAGATCGTATTGGCTGATCTGGTAGTTCTTGGGCAGGTCGGGGTAGTAGTAGCTTTTGCGGTCCCATTTACTGTGGCGGGTGATGCGGCAGTTCAATGCCAGTCCGACAGCGATGGACAAGTCCAATGCCCGCTTGTTTATCACCGGCAGCACACCCGGCATCCCGAGACATACCGGGCATACGCGGCTATTGGGCTTAGCCCCAAATTCCACCGTGCAGTTACAGAAGAGCTTGCTTCGGGTAGCCAACTGCACGTGGATTTCCAGGCCCACCAACGGTGTTATCTTGAGGGTGCTCATGTCGGCTGTAGGGCGGGTTCCACCCGCCTTCCGCAATTTCCCGGCGTGGCCTCCCGATCAGTACCGCGACCGTAAGGGAGCGGCCAATCCAAGTAGGGCCGCTCCCTTACGGTCGCGGTACTGATCGGATTCGTGAAATACAATAGGGCGAATTCCACCCGCCATCCACAGTGGGACGGCGGGTAGAACCCGCCCTACATTTACACCGGCAGGGACGCTGGTGCCACTACACGGTTCTATTTACCGCCCTTTTTCTTTGCCGCGAGTATCTGGTCGATGCGATCCTTGTACCCCTTCGGGTTGCGATTGGCCAGCTTGAGGCCGTTGATCAGCACCGTGGGCGTTCCACGCACTTTGCACTTCTTGGCCTCAGCCATATCCGCCGCCAACAGGGCATCGATCTGAGCGGCGTCCCCCATCACCTCGTCGAATTTCTGGAGGTCCAGGCCGATCTGCTCGGCATATTTCCGGAGGGTAGTGACCGCCAGGTCCTTGCGGTTGGCCAGTATCTTGTCGTGCATCTGCCAGAAAGCGTCGTTGCTCTTCTGGGCAGCAAGCTGCATGGCAGCGTGGGCCGGCTTGGCCTGCTTGTGGAAGCTCAGCGGGAAGTGCTTGAACACCACGCGCACGTCCTTGGGATAGTCCTTGAGCGCCTGCTGAATCTTAGGCCACTCCTTCCCGCAGAACGGGCACTGCACGTCCACGAACTCGACGATCGTGACCGGGGCGTTCTTCGGCCCGAGGAACGGTGATGACCCAATTGTTACATTGTAGACGGTGGTATCCGCTTTCTTCTTGGGCCTTTTCTGGGAGGGTTTTTGGCTGCGCTTGATGGCATTCAGCTCGGTCAGAATCCGTGCCTGATCTTTGCGAACCGCCGTCACCTCGCCCTTGAGGGCAACAACCTCAGCCTGAAGCGCCTGTATGGCTTTGATCAACTCAGCATTAGCGTCGCCTTTTTCGTCCGCTACCGCCCGAGTGCCGGTGCACACCACCACACTCATCATAACTGACGTCATCAAAGCCCATCTCGTCCAATTCCTGACCATACTCCTACCTTTCATATTTACCTGGAATTCAAACTACTATTCCATTACACGTCCAACTCGGCGTCTGATCCGAACGCAGGAGTATAGTCTACCAGTCATCTGGAAACAACCCGGCATTTTGACACTACCGATGCCCATTGCCTAAAAGGGCGGTTGGCGTCTAAAATGGTTGCCGGTGCTTAAGATGCGTGAGGGGCAAGGGAGGCGATTGGCTTAACAGGCGGGTGGCAGAATCATGGTAGCACAGGATAGCAAGAACAAACTGGAGACGGTCGAACCCGTCGGGGACCGCGTACTTATCCGCAAGGATGAGGACAAGAAGAAAACCAAGGGAGGCATCGAACTCCCCGATTCGGTTGAGATTCCCGTGCTGACCGGCCGCATCGTGGCAATCTCCGCCCAAGTGGAGAACGACGACGATTTCCCGATTCGGCAATATGACCGCATCCTGTTCAACCCCAAGCACGCCATCCCGGTGGATTTTGAGGCTGACAATCAGCTCTTCGTCGTGCCGGTGGAGGATGTCGTGGCGGTTTTCCGCAAGGCGAAATAGCTAATAAGTCCAAAGTCCCTAGTCCAAAGTCCAAAGTCAGAAACCCCAACGGGACTTTGGACTCGTCCTTGGTTGGTGGTTTCCAGATGCCGTTGAAGATTGACGTGAACCGCTGGCCCAGACCATTGCTGATCGGCATGTGCCATCTTCCGCCCTTGCCGGGAAGTCCGCGGTATGGGCTGGAGATGGGTGCGGTGGTTGAACATGCCGTCCGTGACGCCCGGACGTTGCGGGAAGCCGGCTTCGATGCCCTCATCGTGGAGAATTTCGGCGATGCCCCGTTCGCCGCCTCCCGGATAGCCCCCTGGACCACCGCCGCCCTGGCTATTGTTGTGGCTGAAGTCAAGTCGGCGGCTGGTATGCCGGTGGGCGTGAATGCCCTCCGCAACGACGCCCTTGCCGCATTAGGGATCGCCGCCGCAGCCGGAGGCGATTTCGTTCGCGTCAACATTCTGGTGGGGGTCTCCGCCACGGATCAGGGCTTTATCCAAGGCCAAGCTGCCGAACTGCTGTGCTGCCGCCAACGGATTGCCCCAACCGTCGAGATTTTCGCCGACGTGCACGTCAAGCATGCTGTCTGCATCAGCCAACCGGACATTGCCCTGGCTGCGGAGGAGACCGCCTATCGAGGGCAGGCGGACGCCTTGATCGTCTCCGGTGCGACCACTGGTCGACCGGCGGACCTGGAGGAGTTGCAACGTGTTCGCCGGACAGTGCCGGATCGGTTGCTACTGGCTGGTAGTGGCGTCACGCCCGAGACCGTCGGGGCGATTCTGGAAGTTGCCGACGGTGTCATCGTCGGCTCCTGCCTCAAACCCGGCGGCAACACCGATCTCCCCATTGACCTCGCCCTGGCAAACGCCTTCATGAAAGCTGCACGACCAAAAAGCACTTGACTTGGGCATGATGGTCAAGTAGACCACCGCTTGAACGCCTATGCCCGCGATACTTTGGAAGATACTGTCGGTCCTGGATATGGTTCTGGTGGCCGGTGCCATCCTGGTGGTGCTGCGTCGGCCTCGGGAACCACGGGCCATGCTGGCATGGATTCTGGCCTTGTTGCTGTTGCCGGTTGTGGGGTTGATTTTGTTCCTCCTGATCGGCGAACCGCGCCTCAAGCGCACGCGAAGAAGGCGTCGGAGACGTAGGGAGAAGCTGGTGCCGGGCCTTTCTCGCCGAAGTGGCGCCCTACGCGATGTGCACGTCACCCGGCAGAATGTTCCAATCCCCGAGGAACTGAGCAACCTGGTCAGCCTTGCCACGCGATTCAGCCGCCATGCCCCTACGCATGGCAACGAAGTCACCATCTACCAGGACGCCGAGAAAACCTTCCTCGCCCGTCAACTGGCGATCGAGGCGGCGGAATCGCACGTGCACATGGAATACTACATCTTCCAGCCGGACGAGACCGGCCACGCCGTGCGCGATTTGCTCATTAACAAGGTTCGTCAGGGTGTGCAATGCCGGCTGCTGCTGGACTACGTGGGATGCTGGCGTTGGCCTCGAAGTTTCAAACGCAGCTTTCAGGAGGGGGGTGTGGAGCTGGCGTTTTGTCTGCCGGTAGTTCCGTGGCGAGGGCGTTGGCGGGTGAACTTCCGCAATCATCGCAAGCTGGCGGTCATCGACGGGAAGGTCAGTTTCACCGGCAGCCAGAACATCGGCGATGAATACCTCGGGCGGCGCAAGAAGCTGGGGCCTTGGCGGGATACACACATGCGGATCGTCGGCCCGGCGGTGCATCAGCTTCAGGAAATTTTCGTCGAGGACTGGCACTACGCAACCAAGGTTGATTTGCTGGACGACAAATACTTCCCAACTCCTCAACGTGCGGGCAAGCGGGCGGTTCAGGTGATCGCCTCCGGCCCCGACGACCGGGTCAACGCCATGCACCAGTTGTTGTTCGCCGCCTTCGCAGCCGCAAAACAATCGATCTGCATCGCCACTCCCTATTTCGTCCCGGACATGGCGATGGTGTTGGCCATTCAATCCGCGGCATATCGTGGGGTTCGGGTGCGGCTTATGATTCCGTCACGATCGGACCACCGGGTGGTTCTCTGGGCCGCACGCAGCTACTATGAGGAACTGGCTGGTGCCGGAGTCGAGATTTACGAATACGACCTGGGTATGTTACACTCGAAGGTGGTGGTGGTGGACGAATCGTGGGCCTTGCTGGGCTCCGCCAACATGGACGAACGCAGTTTCAAACTGAACTTCGAGGTGACCACTATCCTGTACGATGCGGAGTTGGCCCGCACTCTTCAGAACGACTTCGAGATGCTGTTGGCCCAATCGAAGCGGGTCCAGCCGACCAGGCGGAGTGCGTGGACTTTTCGGGAGACGCTTTCGCTGGGGCTGGCCCGGTTGGCTTCGCCGTTGCTGTAACAATGTGGTGGTGAATGTGACTGGTGTAGGGCAGGTTAAAAACCTGCCGCAATGGGTTGTAGTCGGGTCTGCGGACCCGACCTACAAACTGTTTTCAGAATAGAGGATCGCACTGCTCCGCGCTAGGCCCGGCATTTATGCCGGGTGAAAAGGCCGAACGAAGCCCCCCCCAGTTTCGCCCCGCCGCCTTCGGCGGCGGGGCGAAACTGGGGGGGCAAAGGCAACCACTCCAATACCCGGCATAAATGCCGGGCCTAGCGCAATGGGTAATGGGCACCACAGGTAACGGGTGGCTTCGGGCGGGAGGCACACCTGAGCGTGAATCGGCAATGAGCATTTCAACCGCGGAGATTGCCCGAGAGTTGGTTCTGGCATCCGCCAGCCCGCGTCGTGCCCAACTGCTGCGTGAGGCCGGCTATGCCTTCACGGTGGTCGAACCCCCCATTCCCGAGCCCGAGACCCTGCCCAAGAGCGTCACTGCGGCCCAGGCGGCTGAGGCACTCAGTTATTTCAAGGCTTGTGCGGTGGCTGATATCGTGCGTGGCGGCTGGATTCTTGCGGCTGACACTATCGTGGCACATGGGGATGAGATGTTCGGGAAACCGGCGGACCAGGCGGATGCACGACGAATACTCACCCGCTTGATGAACACCACGCATCAGGTGATAACCGGGGTCACCTTGCTCGACACCGCCGGCCGACACCGGATCATCTCTCACGACGTCACCCGCGTCACCATGCGGCGATTGACGAGCGACGAACTCGATGAGTACCTCGCCGGTGGGGCATGGGAAGGCAAAGCGGGGGCCTACGGCATTCAGGACCACCACGACCCCTTCGTCGAGTCCATCGAGGGCAGTTTCAGCAATGTGGTTGGGCTGCCCATGGAACTGCTCTGCCGGATGTTTGCGTCTGCGACATGACCGCCCGCCCGCGTGGGGTCATCGACATCCAAACATGCACGAGCTATAGTGCAGGCATGTCGTTGCAAGAAGATCTGGATGATCTCATCGGGTATCCCGTGGCCCTCGATACCACCGACAACATGATTTATCTCGGGACTCTCAGGAGGGTGACCGAGAACAGCTTTGAACTGGTGGGCGCGGACGTGCATGACTGCCGCGACGGGCACGCCAGCCGTGAAGCCTACATCATCGAAGCCGGCAAGGACGGCATCTCAATCAACCGCCGGCGCGTGTTTGTATTACGTTCAGTCGTGTGCAGCATTTCCCGGCTTGATCACGTGCTGACAAACTGGGAGGCCGGGTAGGGCGGGTTCCACCCGCCTTCTCCGCCGCATGGTTGGGTGGCCCATGGCTTTAGCCGTGGGGGACCCGACCTACGGGGGCTAGATGTCGCATCCGTTCATCCATCAGCCGGTGGTAATGCTCGCTTACGCGCACCAGCAGGCGGAGGATAGTGTCGCGGTATACGCCGGTGATTCGTTCCGTTGAACGGATGCTTGTTCCCTCGACCAAGTGCTTGACGATTTCGATCTGTTTTTCTCGTTTCAACCGATTCACGGCTCAGCCCCTTGATATTGGGTGCGATGAGCCGTAGAATCTAGTTGGTGATATGCTGTGCGGCTCATCGCACGGTTCCCGCCCCGCCAGCGGTTGCAGCCGCGGACAGGGCAACTATTCAGACAAAGGCGGTCGCCTTGCCCTGATAGATGTTTGAGGTTTTCTACCAGGACTTTGGTTCTCGCCCCGCTGACCGACGACCTTGGCTTCAGCGGGGCTTTTTTCTCTTCTGGTCATATCGCACCACCTTTCATATGTGCAAGCGCTTTCAGGACAAAGAGTTAAGGACGTCTTGCCCGGCGTGCGTTAAGGCATGCTGGCCTTCTTCGTCGCGTTCAATCAAACCTTTTTTCCTCATGTTGTAGAGCGTAGAGGAAAGCGTCTTCCGAACATCCTTCGCCTTAGTGCGGACTTGCCCGCGAAGCTGGGCGATGATTGTGGGTTCGGTGAATTTCCTCGGGTGTTCGCAAACAAGGTGGAGAATAGCCTCTTTAGGCCCATGTTGGGCTTCGACCTGATCGCGGGTTTCCGGCGCCGGAGCTTCCTCCCACATCTCCTGGAGAAGCTCACGCTTCTGTTTAAGCCGGGCTATTTCGTCGTCGATCTTTTTAATTTGTGCCTTTATCTGCCCTCTGAGGCTGCCGTTCGCCGTTGTCATGGTCGTCACCTCCGAGTTATGGGCTTTTTCACTTGCCACCAACACTTGTCGTGGTATACTATGAATGGAACCGCAGGGTATCGAACCCTGGCCAGATGGTTTTAGAGGCCCTTGGCGTCCCCATGACCGGTCCCGAGATTTCTGCGGCCAAGTTCGGGTTTCTCGGACTTGGCCGCATCCATATGTGTAGTATACAACAAAATTGTGCACTGGCAAGTGCGATTGGCAATTTGAGGCAGAAATTGTCGAACCCAATCCAAGTTGGGCCAATTGAGAAGTTGTCAAGGGATAGAATATCAAGTTGTCAAGGGATAGAATATCAAGTTGTCAAGGGATAGCACAAGCGGTTCACAGCAATCGGGCTGTTCAGCACCACTGAATTAGGACACTACCGTAATTCGCAACAATTCGACCGCCGGTTCGTTTATAATGGGGTAGTCTGGGAACTTGCCGATAATCCTTATCCTCATGGGAGGTGTGCCATGCTGTCAGCCCGTTCACCCCAAAGTATAATTGGTCGGTTGTGGTGGATAACGGTGCTTGTTGCCTCCGGGACATTGCCGGCACCCATACCTGCCGGCGAAATGCCCAAAGCTATCCGCGAAAAATTCAACGACGCACACGACCGTCAGGCACTGGACTCGCTCGATTTCATCCTGGCACTTGGGCTCACTGCGGATCAGGCCCGGGCAATCCTCCGGCAGCACCAGGCTGCCTGTCGTCTGCATACCCAAGGCTATCTCGAACAGGCAGAGCTTCAGCCGCTGGAAATCGAAGCCTACACCGCGTTCCTGGAAGAGAGCCGCCGCAACCAGGGCTTCTCACCGGAGGTGGAACACCACACCGCCCAAATCCACCATCGGGCCATTCGGGCTCGGGACGAACTGGCAGAGGGTCTCAATGCACTGGCAGTTGGGGTATGGGACGTCTTGACCCTGTCCCAACGGCAGATAGCCGCGGATTACAAGCCGAATCGCAAAGCTGTTTTCGAGCGTTTCGCCGGCCCCCAGGAACGACGCAAAGCCGACCGGCTCGCCAGACGCCGGGCCATTCGTAACCCTGGTCGGCACAAGACCTGCGATCCGCAACTGGAGAAGGCCCGCAAAAAGCTGGAGAGCATCAACCAGGCAGCCCATCCGCGTCCGGATGTCATCGCCAGGCACCTGCTCACCCCCGCCGCAGCCGAATCGCTGCACCAGTTGGCTGGTGTGGAGGCGCCGTTGGTAGTGCGTGAGGCGGTGGACTGCCGGCGACTCGGGACGCGGGATTATCCGCTCTCGCGGTGCCGGGAGGATCAGTCAACGCTGCACAAGCTCCGGGCCGAGATCAATAACTGGAACCTGGCTAACGGGATGCATTTCAGCCGCGATCAGATCGGGCCACTGGTCGAACTGGCAGAACGGGCGGAAGACCTCAAAACCGCCCAACGCCGGGCCAAACCCAGGGATCGGCTGCCGCGTAAGGTTTTGCTGGAGAAACTGGTCGAGTTGGAACTGGCGGCGGAATCCGTGCTACGCCCGGGCCAACTCGAAGTCCTGCGAGCCTACTTGCCATGTTTGATCCCACCGAAGAACCTCAAGGACCCTGTACGGGTGGGGCAGGCATCTGACGGCACACGGCTGGCAAACTGGCTTGAACGTGCCCGCCGTAAGCCTCAGTGGAGAGTCGAGCGGCTGATCGAGCGGATGATCGAGCGTGAGATCGCCCATTTTGGCCCCATGGGCGATGCCGCCCTCGAGCAACGCCGCCTTGCCTTGCACGATACGGTGCGGCGGGCAGCCGAGATGAACGACGTCGAGTTTGCACTGAACAAAGATGAGTTGGCCCAGGCCATCCAACCGGAGAATCGCAAGGAACAGTTGATTGCCGACATCGAGGCCTTGCGTCGTGAGCGTCGTCAGCCCGGGCGAACATATCGCTTTCTGCTGAACAGTGATTTTGCAGCGGTGCTGAGTAGGGCGGGTTCCACCCGCCGTAGCAGGGTGGGTTGGCGCTTGGCCGCTCCCTTACGGTCGCGGTACTGATTGGCGGGTGGAACCCGCCCTACGGGAGGCGGGTGGAACCCGCCCTACTGATCCGAGCCGACCGATAATAGGAGAGCTATGATGGGTCACATCGATAGACGTGATTTTCTGGCTGTGGTGGGGCGTTACGGATTGGGCGGCTGTGCGGCATGCGTGCTTGGGGAATTCGGTGCGAGTGTTGGGCTGGCGGGCACCGGCTCGTCGCGGCGGTGGGCCCGCGAAGTTGATTTCTATCAACGTCTGCCGGATAAGACCATTGAATGCGGAGTCTGCCCGCGGCACTGCGTGCTGGACGACGGCGAGACGGGCTTTTGCCGATCCCGGATCAACGTCGGCGGCAGGCACTATGCACGGGGTTACAATCAGCCTTGCATCCTGCGGGTTGACCCTGTCGAGAAGGTCCCGCTGAGCCACTTCCTGCCCGGTGTCAAAACCATGACCGTGGCAGTGGGGGGATGCAACCTGCGCTGCCTGTACTGCCAGAATTGGCAGCATTCGCAAACGGCGCCGGACGAACTCAAGACCTTCGAGCTGACGCCCGAACAGGCGATCGAATCCGCCCGGCGAAAGGGTGTGAGGGTCATCGCGTTCAATTATACCGAGCCGGTGGCTTTTCTCGAATACGCCAAGGACCTTGCCCGGGCTGCCCGCAAGGCTGAGATGCGCGTGGTGGCGGCTACGGGTGGATACGTCGAGCCCGAGCCGTTGCTCGACTTCGCCCGGTATCTGGACGCGATCACCATTGGGCTTAAGGGCTACACCGAGGATTTCTACGAGACGGTCTGTGGAGTGCGGCTTGAGGGCGTGCTCAAAAGCATCCAAACCATCAAGAGAGAAACCGACTGTTGGTTGGAGCTGGTCAATCTGATCGTGCCCACATACAACGATAATCCCGCGACGATTCGCAAGATGTGCGGGTGGATTCGGCGCAATCTCGGGGTGACGGTCCCGCTGCACTTTTCGCGGTTTGTGCCGATGTATCGCCTCACGAATCTGCCGCGCACGCCGATTACGACCCTGGAGTCAGCCTGCGACATTGCCCGGCGGGTGGGGCTTAAGTATGTCTATACCTCCAACATCGCCCCGCACGACGGGAACAACACCTACTGCCCCAAATGCAAGACCAGCCTCATCCAACGCCTGGGATTCAAAATCCTCGACAACCGCATGCCCGACGGCCAATGCCCCAAGTGCCATCTGCGCATCCCGGGGGTGTGGAAGTAGAATCCCCGAATGGGAGGTGGTTATTTCTTCAACAACTTGAGCATGTCTTTGGGGACTTTGTACCGCCCATCCTCAAGGGTCACCTGGATACCCGCATCCTCAAGATGGTTGAGGTAGCGAAAGATGGTGCGTCGTGAGCATCGCAGGCTTTTGACGACCTGTTGGATAGTCACTCCCTTGGACATCAGGCCTATCATCTTCAATTGTCGGCCGTAGATCGAGCGGTCGCTTTCCAGAGATTTCACCAGTCCCGTGGCTGCCTTATGGGTTCGCGCGTCGCTACCGTACAGCTTGCGGGCCAAGGCGTGCCTCAGCGCTGTGTGAACTGCAAAAGTCTCCGCAAAGTCGGACCGATTCCTCATGTTTGCTGCCATATTCGTGGTTACTCCCTGTTTTCCGTAGCCGATACTCACGGCTGATTAACCCAACCGCCCAATCCAACGTCATGCCAGATTGTGACACTTGGCATAACTTTACCGCTCCATTGCCCGCCCGACAAGCCCCCAGGGGCAAGATTATGGTAGCGGTGTTGTTATTGCGAGACAACTCTGTCCCCCCATTTTCCATTTTCCATTTCCTCAGAACAATCCCCACAGAAACTGGTTGGTCACCTCGTGGTGGAACATTACTTCTTCTCGTTTGACGAGCGTGCCCAACTCGTGTGGGCAACGGTCTGCCGACATCTGCTTCAACTCAGCCAGCTTGGCCTGCATCCTCTCGCCCATTAGTTTCGCCATGAGGCTGCTGCCCTTGAAGATACGCAGTGCGTCATAGATGTTGCCGGGCAGGAACCGGGTTCGCGGGCGCTTTTCCTCGTCGCCGGTGTCGGGTTTAGGGCCTTCCAGCCCCGTTCGCCACAGCGTGTAGATCAGCAGGT